>VGRW01000016.1 GCA_016875225.1 Deltaproteobacteria bacterium | reverse complement strand
ACGACTCAGGCGATTCGAAGTAGACAGACCCTGTCCCGGACGCGCGACTGGCCGGTTTTGACCCGGCCACGACTGGCCGGTTTTGAGGTGGCCACTGAGGGTGCCGGTAGGCGCTGGTTCGCTTCTCGCTGAGGATCTGGTCCGTGAGAGCGCGGTAGCAGGCGATCGCGGGCAGCGGGTGGCCGGCCGATTCGAAGCGCTGCGCGAGCGAGAGGAGCGCGTCGTAGGGACCGTCGGCGAGCTGCGCGCGGCCGCGCAACACCTTGGCCGCCGCCCGTTCATCGGCGCCTAGATCGAGAAGGAATGCGCTCGCGCTGGCGATGCGGTCGCTCCGCTCCGCGCGCGCGATGGCGGCCTCGCGAGCGGCCGCTCTCGACTCGGGAGGCAGGAGAGCGGCGTAGGCGTCGAAGACCCGCGCGCTGAACGAGGCCTCGGAGATCTGCCGGCGCGCGTCGAGAAGTGCGTCGCGATCTCCGAGCTTCTCGTAGGCGCGCGCGAGCAGCTCGAGGCGTTTGCCGGAGAAATCCGCGCGGTCCGCGCTGTCGGCTCGCATCAGCCACTCGACGGCGCGCTCCACGGGGCCGAAGCGCAGATACTGCTCGGCGATGGCCTGCCTCTGCAGGGGGTTGGGGTGCGGCGAGCGGATCGTCACCGATCTCTCGTAGAGGGCGGCGTCCCCCAGAGCGCACGCGATCTGGCCCAGGGCCGCGCCGGCGGCGAGGCTCCGGTAGCTCTCGCGGTCGTGCGGCGCCGACTCGGCCTCGCGCTCGTAGATGCGGGCGAGCCGGCGGAGCTCCAGCTCCGAGAGGAGCGTCGCCGCGTGGTCGAGAAGCGCGTCGCGCGTGCCGTACTCGTCCCCCGCGTGCAGCTCGTGGACGCGCTCGACCCACGCGGGCTCGGCGGGCAGCGCCGCGGCCGCGCGATGCCAGAGGCCGCACGCGCGGCGGAAGGCGCCGCCGATCGACCCGTTCGAATCGTCGGCGCGCCCGAGAATCCGCTCGTCCGCGCGGATGAAGCGGTCGACGAGCTTCCACGCGGCTTCCGCGTCCGTGGCCAGGAGCTGCGTCTCGACGTCGTCGAGCCATCCCTGCAGCTCGCGGGCGAAGGCGCCGCTCTCGCCGTACGTGATGAACGAACGCCCGCTGCGGAATCGCTTCAGCCGGTGGTCCAAGGCGGCGGCGAGCGCGGCGGGATCGGCGCCCAGCGCGAGCGTCTCGATCCGGTCGCGCAGGGCCTCGTCCTCCTCGGCGAGACGCGAGAGGAAGGCGGCGAGTGATTCGGGCGCGGTCCGCGCGAGCCTGGCGCGGAGCTCATCGGCATCGATGCGTCCCTCGCCTGCCATAGAATCGGCACCTCCCTTGGACCCCGCGCCGTCGATCGCGTTGCAGGGTACGTAGTCTCCCACGCGGGCTCGCTGGATCACAGCCCCGCCCGGCGCTGGATCTTCCCTCCGCGACGCGGGTATGGTTCCGGGGAACCTCCCCTTCGAAGCCCGTGAGGAAGCGGCCCGATCCATGACGTCTTCGGCTAGCGACTCACCGGTCTCGCTCTCCGCGGATCAGCGGCGGAGCCTCGAGAAGGGCATCCGCGCGTTTCCGAGTCTGATCCGCGGGCGCGGAACGCGGTATGCGCGCGACGGGCGCGTGGGTCAGATCGAGTTCGACGGGCAGGTGCTGTTCGCGCTCGTCGAGGGCACCGAGACGTACGAGTGCGAGTGGTCGTTCGGGGGCGGGCGCTGGCTGGGGAGCTGCAGCTGCCCGATGACCATGGACTGCAAGCACCTGTACGCGCTCGGCCTCGAGGCGCTGAGCGGGATCGAGGTGGAGGGCGCCGTCGAACGCCGCGCACGCGCCGCTCCGGCCGAGCCGACGCCGGCGGAGATCGTGGCGCGAGTGCAGAGCGCGAGCGAACCGTGGCACGCCGAGCTCGCGCTCGATGCGCTCGCGCATTCCGTGGGCTCGCGGCTCGCGTACGGGGAGCTGCGCAACGCGCTGCGCGGCTGCTTCGAAGAGGCGGACCCGGAGCTCCGCTGCTTTCGGCTCGCGTTCGAGATCGAGCGGGCGGGGCAGCTCGAGCTGCCGCCCGCGCTCGCGCCGTTCCTGGCGCGGCGCGATCTGGCCGAGCGCAACGCGCGCCGCAGCGCGGAGCGTGCGCTCGAGGCGCTCGACGCCTGGACGGCCGGCTCGGCTCCGGGGTTCGCGAGGCGATTGCGTTTCGAGCTCTGCCTTACTTCGACCTGGGGCGGCGTGCGGCTCGGCGCGCGCGTGCGGCTCACGTCGCCGAAGATTCACGACGAGCTGCGCGCCGAATCCGCGCTCCTCGGTCTGCTTCGCCAAGCGGACTCCAGGCGCGACGTGCTGGCGGACGACGAGCGCGATCTGCTTCGCTTCGTGCTCGACGGCGGCTACCTCTCGGAGCGCCCGCAGCACTACGCGGCGGCGCCGCCCGACCCCCGCCGATTGCTCGAGCGCGCGGCGGAGAGCCCGCTCTTCAGCATCGCGGCGGACCTGGATCCTGCGCTGGCGCAGAGGACCGGGCTCGTGCCCGGCGGGCCGGTGCGCCTCGCGCCCGGCGCGGCCCGGATCGCGCCCGCGCTCGAGAGCGACGCGGCGGCACCGCGCCTCGCGCTGCACTGTTTCTTCGCCGACGGGCGATGCCTGCGGCTCGACCGCGTGCTGGTGCTGCCGGCGCGGACGCGCGACGGGGTGGCGGCGCGGGTGGCCGCGGTCGCCGCGGACGGCGGGTTCGCTCGCGTCGAGACGGCGCCGCCGATCGAGCTGGTCGAGAGCGCGCTGCTGGCCGGCGGGATCGAGCTTCGCGCCGAGGTGCTTCCGCTCGTGCGGCGACTCGCAGGCCGCATACCGGAGCTCGCGCGAAGCCTGGCGCCGCTCGTGCGACACGTTCCGGTGACGGCGCAGGTCATTGTCGATCTGGTCGACGAGGCCGCGCTCGAGCTTCGGCTCGTGGCGCACACGGGACCGCCGGATTGGTACCGGCAGGGCTCGTTTCCCGCGGGCGCGCGCGAGTTCGATGCGCGCGCGAGCGGCGGTTGGCACGAGCACCCGAGCGACGGCGACGAGAAGGCGGGCATCGGGCTCGAAGAGCCCGACCCGGCGGCGGTCGCGCCTGCGCGGCGCTTCGTCGACGAACTGCTCGCGCGCTTCGCGAGCGCAACGGGCGCGCGAATCCCGAAGGACACGATCGGCTGGTTCGTGCCCGTGAACGGCGCGGTGCTCGCGCAGCTGGCCGACGCCGTCGCGGAATCGCGCGGCGAGGTCACGGTTCTGGCGTCGCCGCGAGTCCGGCGCCTGCTCGAGCCGGATGCGGCGCGCCGGGTGCGAGCGTCGCTCGCCCCTTCGGGAATCGATTTCTTCGAGATCGACGTCGCCTGGGAGGACGAGGCTGCGGCGCTCAGCGACGGGGAGCGCGCGCAGCTGCTGGCGTCGACCGAGCGCTTCGTCCGCCTGCGCTCGGGTTGGGTGCGGCGCGCGGCGGGCGAGGAACAGGAGGCGCTGCTCGCTGCGCTGGCCGAGCTGGGCGTCGAGCCCGGTGCGGGGCCGCGCCGCGTCGGGGCGCTTGCGCTCGCCGGCGCGAGCGAGGGCAGCCTCGATCTCCTGCAGCGGCTCGCGGTGGATCCCGCCGCCGCCGAGCACGCGCGCGCGCTCCGGCAGCGCGTGGCTCGCTTTGCGGGGGTTCCGCGCGTGAAGAGACCCGCGGGCCTGCGCGGCAAGCTCCGGCCGTACCAACGCTCGGGCGTCGACTTTCTCGCGTACGTCTCCTCGCTCGGCATGGGCGCGCTGCTCGCGGACGACATGGGGCTGGGCAAGACGCTCCAGGCGCTCGCGTGGCTGCTGCACCTGCGCGAGCTGGAGCCGTCCGCAGGCCCGAGCCTGGTCGTGTGTCCGACCTCGGTCGCGCACAACTGGCTGCGCGAGGCCGAGCGCTTCGCGCCCGGGCTGCGCGTGCTCGCGCTCGAGCGCGGAGCCGAGCGTGCCGCGCGGCTCGGATCCCTCGAGCGCTGCGACCTGGCGATCACGAGCTACTCGCTGCTGCGCCGCGACATCGAAGCCTGGCGCGGCGTGCCGCTTCACGCCGCGATCCTCGACGAGGGTCAGTTCGTGAAGAACCCCGACTCGGGAGTGTCGCGCGCGGTTCGCGAGCTCGAAGCGCGACACCGGCTGGTGATGACCGGCACTCCACTCGAGAACCGACCGCTCGACCTTTGGAGCTTGATGCAGTTCGCGAACCCGGGCTACCTGGGCACGCGCAAGTCCTTCGTGGCGCGCTTCGAGCGCGACGAATCCGCGCCGCGCTCGCGCGCCCTGCTGGCCGCCCGCCTGCGACCGGTTCTGCTGCGCAGGCTGAAGCAGGAGGTCGCGCCGGAGCTGCCGGCGCGGATCGAGGAGCGGCGCGACTGCGAGCTGTCGGGCGAGCAGCGCAAGCGCTACGCGCTCGAGCTCGCGCGCGCGAGGGCGATCGCCGGGGCCCGGGCGACGTCGGCGCAGGCGAACGCGCGCAAGCGCATCGCGGTGCTCGCCGCGCTGCTTCGCCTTCGACAAATCTGCTGCCACCCCGCGCTGGCCGGCGGCGGCAGCGCACAGCGCAGCGGCAAGCTCGAGGCGCTGGTCGAGCTGATCGAGCCGCTCGTCGCGGAGGGCCACAAGGTGCTCGTGTTCTCGCAGTTCGTGCGCTTTCTGGAGCTTGTGCGCCGCGAGCTCACGCTCCAGGGCATCCGCTCGCACCTGCTCACCGGCGCGACGGTGAAGCGCGAGAAGGTCGTCGCGGAGTTCACGGACGATCCCTCGCCGTGCGCCTTCCTGATCTCGCTCAAAGCCGGTGGGAGCGGCCTCAACCTGGCCAGCGCGAGCTACGTGGTGCTGCTCGACCCGTGGTGGAATCCAGCGGTCGAGGCGCAGGCGATCGACCGAACGCACCGGATCGGCCAGACGCGCACGGTCGTCGCGTACCTTGTGGTCGCGCGCGGGACGATCGAAGAGAAGGTGCTCGAGCTGCAGGAGCGCAAGCAGGCGATCGTGCGCGACGTGCTCGGAGACGAGGCGTTCGCCCGCAGCCTTTCGCGTGATGATCTGGAGTTCCTGTTCGCCGAGGTCTGACGCGCGGGCCGCCGTGCGCGGCGCGGAACCCTCACAGGTCGTGCCACGGAATCGCGCGGACGCGGTCGGTGAGCTGCTGCGCGCGCTCGCAGCGGCAGACGATCAGGCCACGGCGGGCGCGCGAGGGGAACTCGTCGAGGAAGATCTCGAGGTGGCGCGCGTCGCCTGGACGCGGGCGCTCGGTCCACTTGACCTCGATGGGGATGTCTCCGCGCGGGGTCTCCCACACGAAGTCGACTTCGACGCCGTAGGTGGTGCGCCAGAAACTCACGCGCTGGCCCCGGCCCAGGTAAGCGGCGCGCGCGACCAGCTCTTGCGCCACCCACTGCTCGAGAAGCGGACCCGCGAGCTCGGCGGCGATCGGGCCGGACTGCGGCAGCTCCGCCGCGGCATTTCGCACGCCGACGTCGAAGAAATAGAAGCGGGGCGCGGTGAGCAGGCGCTTGCGCGAGCGGCGGGAGTAGGCAGGGATCCAGTAGCCAACGAACGTGTCGACCAGGACCTGGTAGAAGTTCTTGAGCGTGCTGGCGGGGATGCCGCTCTCCTGCGAGAGGCGCGCCAGGTTGATCTGCCCGCCGGACTCGATCGCGGCCAGGCGGAGGAACACGATGAAGGGCCCGACGTCGCGCACCAGCGCCTCGCGGCGGATCTCTTCCTCTAGGTAGTGCTCGACGTACGCGGCGAGCGTGGCCTTTGCGGTCTCCGGACGCTCCGCCCGGACTCCGGGGAGGCAGCCGAGCTGCAGCGTGCGCGCCAGCGAGCGCGTCGGGAATTCCGGCGCGGGGCCAGCGCTCGAGCCCGCGGACAGAGCGAGTGCCGGGCGGTCGTCCTCGCGCGCCAGCTCCCAGGCACTGACCGGGAAGAGGCGATACAGATGGCTGCGGCCGGGGAGCAGATTCGCGGAGTGAGATTTGAGTCGGCGCGCCGAGCTTCCCGTCAGGAAGAACTGCCAGCGCGATGGCGAGGCGTCATACAGCGCCTGCACTTCGTCGAGAAGCGCGGGAACCTTCTGGATCTCGTCGACCAGGACGTTGCGGGCGCCGCGCGGCAGCGCCCGAACCTCGCGTGCGAAAGCCGCGGGGTCGGCCTCGAAGCGGCGGCGCAGCCCCGTGTCCTGCAGGTTCACGACGTGCGTGCCGGGGCCGGCCAGAAGCTTCGCAAGCAGCGCCGTCTTCCCGGTCTGCCGCGCGCCGAGCAGGATGCGCACCTTGCTGGCCGAAACGCGACCGCGAAGCGCAGCCTCGATCCAACGCCTGTGAAACATGCACATGTGGATAATCCAGGATTATCCACATCGCCATGCTGGGGCTATGGCCGCAAGAACCGCTCGATCTCCCGAAGGCCCGTTTCGACCCGCTCCTCGCGCCCCCCGCGCACCCACGCCAGCCAGTGTGCGCTTCCGCGCAGCCGCTCGACGAACGCGTCGGTCATCCAGGCGCGGAAGCGCTCGCCGTCGCGGATCTCGTCGGCTTCGAACGCCACATCGTCGTGGTGGGTGAGCAGGTAGAGCGAGGGCTCGGTGATCGCGAGGGATTCGACTTTGGGCGAGCAATTGCCCAGGTAGCGCTCGTGCCAGACGCCGACCGCGAATGCGTCGGTGTCGCAGAGCAGGACGGGGCCGGTATCTAGCGCGGCGCGCGCTTCGAGCGCGTTCTGCTCGCGCGCGATCGCGACGAAGTCGGCGCTGGTCCAGACGAGGGCGTCCATCCGCGCGTCGGGGCCGCCTTCGCGCGCGAGCTTCTCGATCGTGTACTCGCGGCCGTACTCCGGAATCCAGCGCGTAGCGGCGAGCGCGCCGCCGCGGCGGCGCAGCGCGGCGCACAAGTCCTGGGCGAGGGTGGTCTTGCCCGTCGACTCCGCGCCGACCAGCACCACGCGGCGGGCGGTCACGGTCGGGCCTCCGCGGCGGGCTGCTCGCGCAGCAACACCGTCCAGCGTCGCAGGCCGGACAGGCAGATCAGCAGGAAGAGCGTGTAGAGAAGGGCGGTCGGGTACAGCTCGCGCGTGACGTAGAGCGGGACCGAGATCAGGTCGACGGCGATCCAGATCCACCAGTTCTCGAGGATCTTGCGGGCCTGGGCCCAGGTCGCGAGCAGCGAGAGCACGAGCACGCTCGAGTCCCAGATCGGCGCGGGGGAATCGGTCGCGCGCGCGAGCAGGAGAGCGGAGAGGGCGGTGCCGGCCAGCGCGAGCGCGGCGGCGGCGGCGAGCTCGGAGCGCGTGGCGCGGCGGATCGCGAGTTCCGCGCCGAGCGAGCCGCCGAAGCGCCAGCTCCACCAGCCGTAGACACCGAGAAGTGTGAAGACGATCTGCAGCAGCGCCTCGGCGTAGAGCCGCGCGCGCAGGAAGACCGCGAAGTACAGCGTGGTGTTCAGGATCGAGACCGGCCAGTTCCAGATGCTGGCGCGCGCGAGCAGCCAGACGCAGGCCAGGCCGGCGGCCGCGCCGATCCACTCGATCGCGCTCGCCTCGCTCACGCCAGCGCGCGCTCGACGCGCTCGCGGATCGCGCGCTCGACGCGGTCGGGCGGAAGGCTCGCGTCGATCGCCTCGAGCCCGAGCCTCGCGTACTCCGCGTCCACGCGCTCCAGGAACTCGGCGCGCTCGAAGCGCTCGGTCGCGTTCGCGCCCATCCGCAACAGCGCCTGTGCTACGGGCAGGCGCAGCCAGAGCACGAGATCCGGCTCCGGGAACTCGGGCGTGACGAAGAGCGCGCGCAGCCGCGCGCGGTCGATCCCCTGCGCGGCCTGGTAGGCGAGCGTCGAATGCTTGTAGCGGTCGCAGACGACGATCTCGCCGCGCACGAGCGCGGGAAGCACCACGCGCGAGAGGTGCTCGCGGCGGTCTGCGAGGAACATCTCGAGCACGTCGTCCGGGCTGGCCTCGAACTCGCCGCGCGCCCAGGCGCGGTAGCGCCGGCCGTGGGGGCCGTCGGTGGGCTCGCGGGTCGACACCACGCGGTGTCCCCGCTGCTCGAGCCAGGCGGCCAGGCGCCGCGTCTGCTCGGTCTTTCCCGAGCCGTCGATGCCCTCGAGCACCAGGAATCTGCCGCGCGCCGTCACGCGCTCAGTCTGACACCGGGGTTGCCGGATGGGGAATGCGCACGCCTCACCCCGTTCATCGTGCGCCTTTCCCCGTTCCCCATCCGACGTGGGCTTCCCGGAGTCCCTGGTCCCGTTAGAGGGAGTTCCGTTCCACCCGACGGATCGAGAGAGCAAGGCGCGTGCCGCGCGCAAGCACGCGAAAAACGAGCGCGCCCGGGCGCTCGTGAGAACGCCCGGGCGCGGAGTCGTGGCACGGAGGCCGCGTTAGATCTTGCCTTGAATCAAGAAGGCGATGACGAAGGCGAGCAGCGCGATCGACTCGATCAGCGCCAGACCGATGATCATCGGCGTCTGGATCGCGCCCGCCGCGCCGGGATTGCGCGCGATGCCCTGGACGGCGTTCGCGGCGGTCATGCCCTGCGCAATGCCGGCGCCGAGAATCGCCAGGCCGATCGCGAGGCCCGAGCCGATCGCGATCCCCCAGCTCGAGTCGCCGCCACCCTCGGCGGCGAAGGCCAGGTCCGGCGAGAGAGCCATGGCCAGAACGGCCGCCACGAAGAAGAACGCACGCATCGCTACTCCCTTTCTAGTGAGCTTCCTCGAGCCCCATCCCAATGTAGATGTTGGTGAGGAAAGTGAAGATGAACGCCTGCACGAAGCAGATGAAGACCCCGAGACCGAGCACGATCCAGGGCACGAAGATCGAGACCACCCCGCCAAAGCCGATGAAGATCGCCGCGAGCGTGTGGTCCGCGAACATGTTGGCGGTGAGGCGGATGGTGAGCGAGACGAAGCGGATCAGGTGGCTGAACAGCTCGATCGGCAGCATCAGCGGCGCCATCCAGATCGGGCCCGGCGACATGTGCTTGAGCCAGCCCCCGAAACCGTTCACCCGGATCGCCGCCGCCTCGGAGGTGACGACCGAGACGATCGCCCAGGACAGGTTCGTCTCGATGTAGGAAGTCGGACCGCCGAGCCCTGGCACGAGCCCCATCAGGTTCCCGATCAGGATGAAGACGCCCAGCGTTCCGAGCATGGGCATGTACTTGCGCCAATCATGGCCGATCGAGTCGTGGGCCAGCGTGGCGATGCCCTCGAACATGACCTCGAAGCAGTTGCGAAGCGACACGCGCCCGTCGGGAACCACCGCGTCGGGACCCAGCCCCGCGCGCACGCGCCACGAGACCAGCAGCACCAGCAGGATCGCGGCGACGACCGTCTGCAGCAGCAGCGGCACCGCGGCCTCGAGGATCATGAAGATGGAGGGGGGGTGGCTCATCGGGGGGCCTGCGGCGCCTGCGGGGTGAGCCCGTGCCAGATCGCCGCCGGAACGATCGCGAGCAGGCCGGCCAGGAACGCGAGCGGCAGAACGGGAGTGGCTGCGAGCACGTAGATCACCGCGGTGAAGAAGAGAACGGTGCGAAGCACGAGCATGACCTGCGCGATCGCGGTCGCTTGATCCGCGGCGCCGGTCGAAAACGCGGCGCGCACGCCTCGCTCCAGGACGCTCAGATTCAAGAGTTGGATCCCTCCGCCCGCGGCCGCGCTCCAAGCGGCGTCGCATCCATACGGAATCGCCCCCGCGATTGCAAGCGCGAGCACGATCAAGTACTTGGCGTGCAACGAAGCGCTGCGCCGACTCAACGCGGAGGAGTTTCCTCGTCCTTCGTGGACTGCTTTCCGAGCGCGATCAGCCGCCGGAAGGCGACGGTCGCGCCGAGCGCGAGGAACACCATCATCAGGACCGGCGAGGTGCCGAGCCAGCGGTCGCCGTAGATCCCGAGCACCGCGCCGAGCACGATCGAGAGCGCCGCCTCCCAGGCCGCTTCGATCCCCCGGCCCATCCGGACCGCCGGCAGACGAGGGCCGCGGCGCGGCTCGTCGGCCATTCAGGTCGCCCGCGCGAATGCGCGCCGGGCGGCTTCGAGGGTCTGGTCGAGCTCGGAGTCGCCGTGAGCGCAGGTGAGAAAGCCAGCCTCGAACGGGGACGGCGCCAGGTAGATGCCCTGCTCGAGCATGGAGTGGAAGAAGCTGCGGAACGCCGCGGTGTCGCACTTCTGAGCGTCCGCGTAGCTTCGCACCGGCCCCGGGTGGAAGAAGAAGCCGAAGACGCCGCCGAGCGAGCTCGCGGTGAATGGCACGCCCGCTTCTCGCGCGAGTCCAGCGAGCCCGTCCGCCATCCTCTTCGTGCCGGCTTCGAGTCGCTCGTAGACGCCCGGCTGCGCGGCGAGCTCGAGCGCGGCCAGGCCCGCGGCGGTGGCGAGCGGATTTCCGGAGAGCGTGCCCGCCTGGTAGACCGGGCCCAGTGGAGCCATTCGCTCCATCAGCGCGCGACGGCCGCCGTAGGCGCCGACCGGCAGGCCGCCGCCGATCACCTTGCCGAACGTGGTCAGGTCGGGCGCGACGCCGAAGCGCGCCTGTGCTCCGCCGAGCGCGACGCGGAAGCCCGTGATCACCTCGTCGAAGATCAACAGCGCCCCGTGCCGGTCGCAGATCGAGCGCAGTCCCGAAAGGAAACCGGCGACGGGAGGCACCAGTCCCATGTTCGCGGCGACCGGCTCCACGATCACCGCCGCGATCTCGGCGCCGCGCGAGGCGAAGAGCGATTCGACCGCTTCGAGATCGTTGAACGGCAGCACCACCGTGTCGGCGACCGCCGCGCGAGGCACGCCGTCGGTGCCGGGGATGCCGAGCGTCGCGACCCCCGAGCCCGCCGCGGCGAGCATGTGATCGGGGTGGCCGTGGTAGCAGCCGTCGAACTTCAGGACCCGGTCGCGGCCGGTCGCTCCGCGCGCGAGGCGGATCGCGCTCATGGTCGCCTCGGTGCCCGAGCAGACCAATCGCACCATCTCGAGCGACGGCACGAGCTGGCAGACGCGTTCCGCGAGCGCGATCTCGGCCTCGGTCGGGGCGCCGAAGCTCGTGCCGCGCGCGGCCGCTCGCGCGATCGCCTCGAGCACGACCGGGTGCGCGTGCCCGTGCAGGATCGCGCCCCACGACGCGACGTAGTCGATGTAGGAGTTGCCGTCCTCGTCGACGATGCGCGCGCCCGAGGCCGAGCGGATGAAGCGCGCCTGCCCGCCCACCGATCCGAACGCGCGGACCGGGCTGTTGACACCGCCCGGGATCACGTTGCGCGCCCGCTCGAGAAGCTGCTTGGAGCGCGACGTGTTCATGCGCCCTCGACCTCGTCTTCCTCGCCGAGCTTGGCGACCGAGACCACGCGCTCGCCCTCGGACGGCTCCATCAGCCGCACGCCCTGGGTGTTGCGGCTCATGCTGGGGATCTCGGCGACGCGCGTGCGGATCATCTTTCCGCCGCTCGTGATCAGCATGATCTCGTCGCGATCGTCGACCTGCATGATCCCCACGACCTGGCCGTTCCGCTCGGTCGTCTTGATGGTGATGATCCCCTGCCCGCCGCGGTTCTGCTCGCGGTACTCCTCGAGCGGCGAGCGCTTGCCGAAGCCGTTCTCGCTCACGGTGAGGATGGTCTTGCCGGGCTTCAGCACTTCCATTCCGACGGTGGCGTCACCCTCGCGCGTGGAGATGCCGCGCACGCCCGTCGCCGCGCGGCCCATCGGCCGGACCTGCTCCTCGTTGAAGCGGATCGATTTTCCGTCCTGCGTGGCGAGCAGGATCTGCTCGCCTCCGCTCGTGCGCGAGGCCGCGATCAGCTCGTCTCCGTCGGCGATGTGGATCGCGATGATGCCGCCGCGGCGCGGGTTCGAGTACTGCGCGAGCTCGGTCTTCTTGATCGTTCCGTCCCGTGTCGCGAGCACCACGTAGCCGCCCTCGCCGAAGTCGCGCACCGGCAGGATCGCCTGGATCCGCTCGCCCTCGGCGAGCTGAAGCAGGTTCACCAGCGCCTTGCCCTTCGCGCCGCGCGAGAGCTCGGGAAGCTCGTGGACCTTCAGCCAGTGCACGCGGCCCTTGTTGGTGAAGCAGAGCAGATAGGCGTGCGTCGAGGCCACGAAGACCATCGACACGAAGTCCTCGTCGGCCGTCGATGCGGCGACCTTTCCCTTTCCGCCGCGGCGCTGCGCCCGGTAGAGCGTGGGCACGTGCCGCTTGGCGTAGCCGCGGTGGGTGATGGTCACGACCATGTCCTCTTCCGCGATCAGATCCTCGGTCGTGAAGTCCTCGACCGCGGCGGCGAGCTCGGTTCGGCGCGGGTCCGCGTACTTCTCGCGCATCTCCTCGAGCTCGCGGACGATCAGCTCGGTGACCTTCTCGTCGCTGGCGAGCAGCGCCTTCAGCTCCTCGATCTTCGCGCGCACCTCGGCGAGCTCGTCGAGGATCTTCTGGCGCTCCATCGCGGTGAGCCGCTGCAGGCGCAGCTCCAGGATCGCCTGCGCCTGTCGCTCCGAGAGCGAGAAGCGCGCCATCAGCGCTTCGCGGGCCTCGGCCGGGCTCTGGCTGGCGCGGATCAGCGCGATCAGCGCGTCGAGGTGGTCGAGCGCGACATTGAAGCCCTCGAGGATGTGTGCGCGCGCCTCGGCCTGGCGAAGGTCGAAGGCCGCGCGCCGGCGCACGACCTCGCGGCGGAAGTCGAGGAAGTGCTGCAGCAGTGCGATCAGGCCGAGCGTCTGCGGCCGGTTGCGCACCAGCGCCACCATGTTCACGCCGAACGTGGTCTGCATCGGCGTCATCTTGAAGAGCTGATTCAGCACGACCTGGTCGTCCGCGTCCTTCTTCAGCTCCACCACGACGCGCATGCCGCGGCGGTCGGACTCGTCGCGGACGTCGGAGATGCCGTCGATCCGCCCGTCGCGCACCAGCTCCGCGATCTTCTCGATCATCGAAGCCTTGTTGACCATGTACGGGATCTCGTCGAGCACGATGCGCACGCGGCCGCCGCGCATCTCCTCGGTCGCCGCTCGCGCGCGCACGGTGAGCAGGCCCCGGCCGGTGCGATAGGCCTCGCGAATTCCGCTTCCGCCGCAGATCAGCGCGCCGGTGGGGAAGTCGGGCCCGGGCAGCTTCTCCATCAGCTCGTCGAGCCCGACGCGCGGATTTCGAGCGAGCAGGATCAGCGCGTCGGCCGTCTCGCCGAGGTTGTGCGGCGGGATGTTCGTGGCCATGCCGACCGCGATTCCCGACGAGCCGTTGATCACCAGGTTCGGGATGCGCGTCGGCAGGACGATCGGCTCGGTGCGCGTGTTGTCGTAGTTCGGTACGAAGTCGACGGTCTCGCGCTCGAGATCGGCGAGCATCTCTGCCGCGATCCGCGTGAGACGCGCTTCGGTGTAGCGCATGGCCGCCGGGGGATCGCCGTCGACCGATCCGAAGTTCCCCTGACCGTCGACGAGCGGGTAACGCAGCGAGAACGGCTGGGCGAGGCGCACGATCGACGGGTAGATCACCGCCTCGCCGTGCGGGTGGTAGTTGCCCGAGACGTCGCCGGCGATCTTCGCGCACTTCCGGTAGGGCCGGTCGGAGGTCAGGTTCAGGTCGTTGAACGTGACCAGGATGCGCCGCTGCGAGGGCTTGAGCCCGTCGCGCACGTCGGGCAGCGCGCGGCTGATGATGACCGACATCGAGTAGTCGAGGAACGAGCGGCGCATCTCGTCCTCGATCGCGACGGGGATCGGAGGGTTCACTGGTGGCAGCGCGGGAGTCTCTGGCGTGTCGGTCATGCGTTCCCGCTCAGATGTCGAGGTTCACGGCGTTCAGGGCGTTCTTCTCGATGAACTCCTTGCGAGGCTCGACGAGGTCGCCCATCAGGATGCTGAAGGTCTGGTTCGCTTCTGGCCCGTCCTCGACGCGGACGTGCAGAAGCGTGCGCTTGCCCGGGTCCATCGTCGTCTCCCAGAGCTGCTCGGGGTTCATCTCGCCGAGGCCCTTGTAGCGCTGGATGTACTGGCCTTTGCCGGCGATCTGGAGCAGCTCGATCAGGAGCTGGCGCGGCGATGCGATGACGCGCTCCTCGCCGCCCACGACGAGCCGGTACGGAGCGTTTCCGACCGCGACCGCGCACTCGAAGAGCGCGACGAAGCGCTGGTAGTCGGGTGACTCGAGCAGCGCCTGATCGAACTCGACCGAGCGCTGCACCGCCGTCTGCATCACGTGCACCGCCGGCTTCCAGCGGCTGTGCTCGGCGTCCTGGGACCATTCGATCCGAACCGGGAGCGCCTCTGCATAGCTCTGCTCCAGATACGCGACGAGTCGGCGCTCGAAGTCGCTGCGCGCGGCGGCGTCCGCGTTCGCCTCCGCGCTGGTCAGACCGCAGGCCGCCGCCGCCTCGACGATTCGCGCGTCGATGCCGCGGCGCTCCATCGAGACGCTCACGCGCTCACAGCGCTGCGCGTGCGATAGCAGCTCGCGCAGGCTGGCCTCGTCGAGCGGCGCATCGCGTCCGCTGGCGAAGACGCGAGACTCGCCGAGGCCGATCCCGAGCAGGTGCTGAGAGAGCTCGTTGTCGCTCTGGATGTACTGCTCGTGCTTGCCGCGCTTCACCTTGTAGAGCGGCGGCTGCGCCAGGTACAGGTGCCCCCGCGTGATCAGATCGGGCATGTGGCGGAAGAAGAAGGTGAGCAGGAGCGTCTGGATGTGCGAGCCGTCGACGTCGGCGTCGGTCATCAGGACGACTTTGTGGTAGCGGAGCTTGTTGGCGTCGAAGTCCTCGCCGATTCCGGTTCCGAGCGCGGCGATCATGATCTGGATCTCGTTGTTCGCGAGCATCCGATCGAGACGCGCCTTCTCGACGTTGATGAGCTTGCCGCGGATCGGAAGGATCGCCTGGTTGTAGCGGTCTCGGCCCTGCTTCGCGGAGCCACCGGCCGAGTCGCCCTCGACGATGAAGATCTCCGCCTTCGCGGGGTCGCGCTCCTGGCAGTCTGCGAGTTTTCCCGGCAGGCTCGCGTCGCCGAGCGCCCCTTTCCGGCGCGTGAGATCGCGCGCCTTTCGCGCCGCCTCTCTCGCTCGCACGGCGTCGGTGCACTTCATCGCGACGGATTTCGCGGCGGCCGGGTTCTCCTCGAGGTAGCTCGAGAGCTGCTCGTAGACGAGATTTCCGACCAGCCCCGCCACCTCGCTGTTGCCGAGCTTGGCCTTGGTCTGGCCCTCGAACTGCGGGTGCGAGAGCTTCACCGAGACGACCGCGGCCAGGCCTTCGCGCGTGTCCTCGCCGGTGACGGTCACGACTTCTTTCTCGGGCAGGTGCTCGGCGATCCAGCGATTCATCGCGCGCGTGAGCGCGTTCCGGAAGCCGGTCAGGTGCGTCCCGCCTTCGATCGTGTTCACGTTGTTCGCGAAGCTGTAGACGCTCTCGTTGTACCCGTCGTTGTACTGGAGGGCGGCTTCGATGTGGACGTCGGTGGTGACCATTCCCTCGCCGGTCGACTGCTCGTAGCTGCGGTCTCCGACGAGCAGGATCACCGGGTGGACGGACACCGTCCCGCGATTCAGGTACTCGACGAACGAGGCGATCCCGCCCTCGTAGTGGAATTCGTGCTTCTTCCCGTTGCGCTCGTCCTCGAGGTGGATGCGGATCCCGGCGTTCAGGAACGAGAGCTCGCGCAGCCGGTTGGCCAGCGTGTCGAAGCTGTATTCGGTGACGTCGAAGATCGCGGAGTCGGGCTGGAACGTGATCGTCGTGCCGGTCTTGTCGGTCGTGCCGACGGAGTGCAGGTCCTCCTGCGGAACTCCGCGCGCGTAGTGCTGCCGGTACACCTTGCCGCCGAGCTTGATCTCGAGGTCGAGCTTCTCCGAGAGCGCGTTCACGCACGAGACGCCGACCCCGTGCAGACCGCTCGAGACCTTGTACGACTTGTTGTTGAACTTCCCGCCGGAGTGCAGCGTCGTGAGCACGACTTCGGCGGCGGGGCGGCCGAGCTTGGCGTGTGGGTCGATCGGAATGCCGCGCCCGTTGTCCTCGACCGTGACCGAGTTGTCACTGTGGATCGTGACTCGAATCGTGTCGCAGAAGCCTGCGACGGCTTCGTCGATCGAGTTGTCGACCACCTCGTAGACCAGGTGGTGCAACCCGCCCGGACCCGTCGACCCGATGTACATCGCGGGCCGTTTCCGGACCGGATCGAGACCCTCGAGAACCTCGATGGATCTCGCGTCGTACTCGCTCATAAGCGCTTCTTCGCCTCTAGGACCTGAGTCCAACGCCGCAGCGGGGGAGGACCGCAACCCTGCGATATACCCTGCTTTGGCAGCGGCCTCGTCCCGCAGACGTCAGGCGACGGATGCAAGGGGCCCGTTGCGGCGCAAGGTGCTGCAAACGCTCGGAAAACTAGCCCAGCGCGAAGCTCTCGGCTAGAGCCTCATCGGCATGATCACGGCAATTTCGTCCGGGTCGTCCGCGGGTCGGAACTGGGCGGGGCTGAGCTCCTCGGATAGCTCGAGCACGACCTCCTTGGCCGACATCGAGCCGAGCACGTCGAGCAGGTAGCGCGCGTTGAACGCGGTCTCGAAGCGCGCGCCCTGATACTCGACGGGCAGCACCTCGCGCGCCTCGCCGAGGTCGGGGTTGCTCGCCGAGAGGTCGACCTGCCCGTCGCTCAGGACGAAGCGGAAGCCCCGCGAGCGCTCGTGCGCCATCAGGGCAACGCGGCGAACGGCGTGCTGCAGGCGCTCCCGCTCGACGACCTGCCGCACCTTGTGGCCCTTGGGCAGGATCTGGCGGTAGTTCGGGAACTCGCCGTCGATCAGCCGGGTCGTGAGCAGCAGGTCGGGTCGCCGGACCATCAGGAAACCGTCCCCGAGACCGAGATCGAGAGCCCCTTCGCCCTCGTCGCAGAGCTTGCGAATCTCCGCCACGCCCTTGCGCGGCACGATCACGCCCTTGGCTAGGAATCCGACCGCCGTGGGCACGGGACGCTCGATCATCGCCAGCCGATGCCCGTCGGTGGCGACGAACCGGATCCGCTTGCCGTCGACGCTCTCGATGAAAACGCCGTTCAGGTTGTAGCGGGTCTCGTCGCTCGAGGTGGCGTAGAGCGTGTGGTCGATCAGCTCGCCGAGAAGCGCGGTATCGATCTGCGCGAACGCAACTCCCTCTGCGCTCGGAACCGACGGGTACTCCTCTGGCGAGGTCGAGAGCAGCGAGAACTTGGCCGGACCGCACGCGAGCGTCACACGCGCGCCATCCTCGCTGCCGAGCACGACCTCCGGGCCCTCGAGCTCGCGGACGATCTCGAAGAGCTTCTTGGCGCCGAGAGTGACCGTCCCCGGGGTCTTCACCGCCGCGGGGTGATTGGCGATCACGGCGACCTCGAGGTCGGTGGCGGCGAGCGTCAGGCCGTCTTCGCGCGCCTCGATCAACACGTTCGCGAGAATCGGCATCGTGCCGCGTCGTTCGACGATGGCCTGGACGCGCCCCAGGGCTCTCAGAAGCTCGTCTCGTTCGATCGAAAGCTTCATGTCCACTCTCCTCCCACCTCTGATCCTGATCTTAAAGCAAGTTGAGTAGGAGTAGGAGGGAGAGCGGTGGAAATCTGGAAAACTCCTCGAACCTGGCGATCGGGCTCGACGATCTTTCCACGGCGATCCCGGTGCCGGCCGGGAGGATCCGTGGGCCGACGGTGGAGTGCCGATTCGGGCTCGAGTTCTCCACCGCTCATCCACCGTCCTCCGATACGCGCATCAGCTCCTTCTCCACCAGGAGCACCGCCGCTCGCAGGCTGGCGTTCTCGCTCAGCTGGCTCTGGATCACGCGATCGGAGTGCAGCGCAGTCGTATGGTGCTTCGCGAATCGCCGGCCGATCTCCGGGTAGGAGAGTCCGCAGTGCCGCCGGACCAGGTACATCGCGATCTGTCGCGGCGTGGTGAAGCGCGCGCTGCGCTTGCCGGAACGCAGGTCGCGCGGGCGCAGGTTGAACTGCTGCGAGACCGCGCTCATCACCTCTTCGGGCGTGATGCGGATCGGCGGGTCGCTCGCGTGACTGAGCAGAAGCTTGACGGCCTCGGCGGCCTCGAGGCCGCCGCACCAGGACGACTGGCTGAGCAACCTGGTGAGCAGGGCGTCGAGGCGACCGAGGTCGCCCCGCACGCCGCTGGCGAGCAGGGCGGCGACCGCGGGCGCCGGCTCGACGCCCCACTGGCGCGCTCTCGCGAGAACGATCGCTACACGGGTCTCCCATTCGGGCGGTCGGACCGCGACCGACTCGAGGCGCCCGAGACGCCGGCGCAGCGGCTCGATCAGGCCCGCGCAGCGTTCCGGAGGTTTTGCAGTCGCGACCGCGACCGGGATGCCGCGCTCTTCGACCAGCTCGAGCACGCGAACCAGCTCTTCCTGTGTCGCTTCCCGGCCCTTCAGGTCGTGCACGTCGTCTAGAAGCAGGGCGGCCGAGGCGAGCAGGTGCTCGCGGAACGAAGAGAGGTCTCCGGTCGAGATCGCGCCGACGAGGTCCAGCGACAGCTGGTCCGCGCGCCGGTACAGAACGGCTGATTCGGGGTCGAAGCCCTCGCGGCGCGCCGCGATCGCGCGCAGCAGGTGCGTCTTTCCGGAACCGGGAGCGCCGCTCATCACGAGCCCGCCGCCTTCGGCAACGCCGTCGCCAGCGAACCTGCGCGCGCGAGCGAGAGCCGCTGAGTTCGCAGGGCCTGCGACGAAGCCCTCGAAGCTCGAGCTCGGGTCGCCCGAAAGCGCCCGGACGTCGTCGACCGGTATCAGCGCAAGCGCAACCGCTCCATCCGTCAGGCTCGCGAGCGAAGACTCGATCGCAGCGACGTGGCCGGCCCGAATCCAGGTCTCGATCTCGCTTCGATTCACTGCGAGGCGCAGCGAACCCACGGCCTGCTCCAGACAGCGGGTGCTCTGCGAGAGCGAGTCGCGGGTCGCGGGGGAAAGTCGATGCGACAGGGCGCCAAGCACCGACTTCCAGAGCGAGGTCGCCGCGTCCGTGCAGACGAGGCCAGGAGCGCTGGCAGTCATGGGGGTTCGGACCTTTCACGAGGCGATGACGGGTGGGACTTCGTGCTCATATCAAAGCGGCGCGCAGCAAAGCAAGAACGCCGCGCGGATTCTCGTCGAGAAAGCCTCGGCCGAGACGACGTTGACACTGCTCGGGGCCGGTGCTTCTATACACGCCCACCGAGTCGCTCGGCTCTAGAGGCATTCTGATGAAACGCACGTTCCAACCCAGCCGAATCCGGCGCGCACGCAATCACGGTTTCCGCGCCCGGATGAGCACCACAGCCGGGCGCAATGTGCTCTCGCGTCGGCGCGCGAAGGGTCGTCACGAGCTCACGCGGGTCTCGAAGAAGAGGTAGCCATCCGTCGGCGCCGGACGGCACTGGCCGCGGGGTTCTTCGTCGGAGAATGCGCAGAAGTGACTTCGTCGCGGTCTCCGAGTCCGGTCGACGCCGGTCGACCCGATTCTTCATTGCACTGCTCATGGATCGAAAGGACGGCGGACCCACCCGCCTAGGCATCACCGTCACGCGCAAGGTCGGCGGCGCCGTGCGGCGCAACCGGATCAAGCGCCTCGCCCGCGAATGGTTTCGCAGTCGTTCCCGAGAGTTCGGATCGTGCGATTTAGTCCTCATCGCCAAGCGCGACATCCCGCCGTCCTTGCGGTTGGCGGAGCTGCGCCAGGATCTCGATCTGAGACTCGCGCCGCCCGACGGGTCGGAAGCGCCGCGTTGATCGCGCTGGTCCGCGGGTATCGGCTCGTGATTTCACCCTGGCTCGGATCGGCGTGTCGATTCAACCCGAGCTGCTCCCAGTTTGCAGTCGCCGTGATCGAGCGCGATGGCGCGGCGCGCGGGGGATTGCGTGCGCTGCGCAGGATCGCGCGCTGCCACCCGCTCGGCGGTGGCGGGCTGGATCTTCCCTAGGGAGTTCGGCAGTGGATCGCGTACAGATCGCAGCTATTGCCGCCGCCGTCGCACTGATGGTCGCGTCATTCGTGTTCGCACCGGCGCCTCCTCCCGCGGATCTGCCGGCGGTCGAGCCGAAGTCCTCCGAAGAGCCGCCCGCGGCGGCCCCGAGCGGCGAGGGACAGGCCGAGCCTCCCGTCCCGATCGAGCGGGCCTTGGACGAAGTGAAGGCGAAGACTGTGACGCTGGAGAATGACGCGGTCAGGGTCAGCGTCAGCAATCTCGGCGGCCGTCTGGAGCGCGTCGAGCTGCTCAAGTACCGCGCCACGGTCGACAAGCACTCCGGGCCAGTGGAGCTGGTGACCAGCGAGCCCCGGGGGGCGCTCTTCATCTTCCTCGGTCCCGAGCCGCTTCGCTCGCTCGAGGGCTCGGTGTACGAGATCGTCGCTTCTGGTCCGCGCTCGGTGGAGCTCCGCGCGGAGCGAGACGGGGTCGCGGTGACGCGTCGTGTCGAAGTCGATGACACGGGCTACGGCGGTCGGGCGACCGTGTCAATCCAGAATCAGAGCTCTGCCGCGGTCAGGCCGAAGCTCGACGTCGTGGGCTACGGCCAGCAGAGAAACGACGGAGCGCCGGACTTCTTCTTGAACTACAGCGTGGTGGCCTCGGTGGACGGCGAGGCGAAGCGCATGCCGGTGGCCGGCATCGGCACGGCGGGTTTCCTCGGCGGTCTGCTCGGGCGCGCGGCTCCGACGGGGACCGCGTACCCGGCGCCCGTCGAGTGGGTGGGGGTCGACAGCCAGTACTTCCTGATCGCCGCGATTCCCGACAGCCCGCGAGACAGCACGGCTTTTCTAGGGCCGCTCGGCCGCGATCTGGGACAGGCCGCGCTCGGAGCGGCGAGCTTCGACGTGCCGCCTGGGACCGGCGTGGAGCGGAGCTACCGGCTGTTCTTCGGCCCCAAGACCCCCGAGCTCGTAGCCACCGTCGACCCGCGTCTGGAGAATTCGATCGATGCCGGCTGGGCGCTGGTGCGCCCGCTGGTGCATGCGTTCGAGGCGATGCTTCGCTGGACCCACGCGAACGTCGTCGCGAACTACGGGATCGCGATCATCCTGATCACCCTGCTCGTCCGCGTCGTGACGTTCCCGTTGACGCAGCGCTCGATGAAGTCGATGAAGCGATTCGCGGTGATCGCGCCGCAGATGAAGGAGCTTCAGACCAAGTACGGCAGCGACCGCGAGAAGCTCCAAGAGGAGATGATGAAGCTCTACCGCCAGAAAGGGATGAATCCGCTCTCGGCGATGGGCGGCGGATGCGTGCCGATCCTGGTCCAGATGCCCTTCATGATCGCGCTGTACTTCGCGTTGCAGACCTCGATCGAGCTGCGCCATGCTCCATTTGCGCTCTGGATCAACGACCTGTCGGCCGCAGAGGATTTCTTCGCGATCGCGGGTCTTCCGATCCGCGTGCTTCCATTGCTGATGGGCGGCTCCATGCTCCTGCAGCAGAGGCTGACTCCGGCGCCGAACGCGGATCCTCAGCAAAGGCAGATGATGACACTGATGAGTGTCGCATTCACCTTCATGTTCTACCAGTTCCCGTCGGGGCTCGTGCTCTATTGGTTCGTGAGCAACCTTCTCGGGATCGCGCAGCAGCTCTACGTCAACCGGACGCCGACGCCGACGGCGCCGGCGACTTGACCGGAGCTCGGAGGATCGAGAAATGAACGCATCCGTGGACGACGCTCGGGAATTCGTGGCCGAGACCCGGGACGAAGCCTTGGCCAAGGCAGCCAGCTTCTTCCGGGTAGCGCCCGACCAGATCGATTTCTGGGTGGTTCCCGCCACAGTAACAGTTTCGGGTCTGGGCTCGAACGTGCTCGTCATCGCCGCGCCGCTCTCGGCCCGGCCTGTCGCGCGCGAGCAGCGGCGCTCCGAGGAGCGTCCGCAGCAGCGATCCGAGCGCCCCGAGCGACGAGACGAACGGCGGGACGAACGCACGGCCCGATCTGAGCGGCCCGAGCGGCCGAGGCGCGAGGAGCGTCCCCGAAGCGAGCGCCCCGCGCCGCCTCCCCCGGCTCCTCGAGCTGCGCCGGAGCCCGAGGAAACCGAGGAGGATCTCGAGGAAGGAGATCTCGGCCCGGTCGGCGAGTTCGTAGCCGGGATTCTGGAGCGGATGAAGCTTCGCGGCATCGGTCTCACGGAGACGGAGACCGAAGAGGGCGACATCATCATCACGCTGGACGGAAAGGCGATTACGGCACTGAACGATCGAGAGCCGCGCTTCGCGGCCGCGATTTCCCATCTGGCCCATCGCGCGGCCGAAGTCCTCGTCGATGAGGAAGTGGCCGCGCGCGTGGACATCCGAGGCGCGCGCCGCGCCGCGAGCGAAGAGCGCGACGAGCGGCCGCGCCGCAACGGACGGCGCGAAGAGGGTCGACGCGAGCGGTCGGACTCCCGACGTGACTCCGACGATCGCAGCGGGATCGACGAGGCGGCGCTCGAACGAATGGCTCGGGAGGCCGCGGAGATCGTGCGTCGCTCCGGAGAGCCGGAGCTTCTGCGGCCGATGAATTCGCGCGAGCGGTGGGTCGTGCACAACACCCTGAAGGACGAGCGCGGGGTTCGCTCCGAGAGCGAGGGCGAGGGTCCGCGCAAGCGGGTTCGAATTACGCCCGATTGAGTCGAGAGGCGACCTCGGAAGCGGCTCTCTCTCGCTTCATTCAGGAGCTCACCCTCTGGGGTGAGCGGATGAACCTGGTCGGGTCGACCGACCCGGCGGCGATCGCTAGGCATGTGGATGATGCGCTCGCCGCCGTTCCCCACCTGGACCAGGGCCTCTCCGTCGTGGATCTGGGCAGTGGCGCGGGCTTCCCCGGGCTTCCGATCGCGATCTCGCGCCGCGACCTCCGCGTGAGTCTGGTTGAGATCCGCGAGAAGCGCGTGGCCTTTCTCCGGCACGTCGCTCGGGCTCTCACGCTCGAGGTCGACATCCTTCGTCGGTCGATCGAAGCTCCCGCGCCGAAGCGCTTCGATCGTGTGCTGCTTCGCGCAGTTGCCCACCCGGAGCGCTCCGCGGAGCTCGGCCGGGGATGGGTGTCCGAGGGCGGCGAGATCTGGGTCTGGGCCGGGCCCGGCGTCGAGCGCCCGGACGCGCGATCGATCCCGCTGGCCTCGGGTGGAGCCATCTTGCGCATCCCTGCGGCGGCGGTTTCCCGTGGAACGGATTGAAGTCCCTAGGCCTTCGAGTTTTCCGCCCATTGCACGTGGAACGATGAGGTAGTATCCGGACGCGGTACGCCGTGGGGTGGAGAGTGGCTCGAGTCATCGTCGTTGCGAACCAGAAGGGCGGCGTCGGCAAGACGACGACCGCGGTGAATCTTGCGGCTTCGCTGGCGGCAGCAGAGTGCCCGACACTCCTGATCGACCTGGACCCACAGGCGAACGCGACGTCGAGCCTTGGCTTCTCGCCGTCGGACTATTCCGGCGACACCTACGACGCCCTGCTCGGAGACGCGAAGCTCGGAGAGGTGTTGCTGGAGACGCAGCTTCAGTTCCTGAAGCTCGCGCCCTCGTCGACGGAACTCGTCGGCGCAGAGGTCGAGCTCGCCACGGCCGTGGATCGCGAGCAACGGCTGAAGCGCGCGATATCGGAAATTCGTGAGCACTTTCGAGTAGTTCTGATCGATACGCCGCCTTCGCTCGGGCTCCTCACGCTGAACGCCCTGGTGGCCGCCGACTTTTTTCTGGTCCCTCTGCAATGCGAGTATCTCGCGCTAGAGGGCCTTGCAAAGCTCACCCAGACGATCGATCTCGTCCGCTCGTCTCTGAATCCGACGCTCGAGATCGAGGGCCTGCTGCTGACCATGTACGACGTGCGCAACAACCTGGCGATGCAGGTCGCGCGAGAGACCCGCGAGCACTTCCCGGGAAAGGTGTTTCGGACGGTGATTCCCCGGAACGTCCGGCTGTCCGAGGCGCCGAGCTTCGGCAAGCCGGCGCTTCTCTACGACATCAACTCCAAGGGCGCGCTCAGCTATCTGCAGCTCGCCGAGGAGATTCTGGAGAGGATCAATCATGGCCACACGTAAGGCGCTCGGACGCGGTCTCTCTGCCCTGATTCCGTCGACAGCAGCTTCGGCATCGGTGGGGACGGCTCCGGGCGACCGCGAGATCCTCGCCCACGAGGATTCCGCGGCGGCGCCCCTCTTCGTGTCGATCTCGCGAATCGCGCCGAATCCCAGTCAGCCGCGGAAGACGTTTCGCGAGAGCGACCTCTCCGCCCTGGCGGCGTCGATTCGCGAGCAGGGAGTGCTCCAGCCGCTGGTCGTCCGAAAGCGCGGTGACGGCTACGAGCTGATCATCGGCGAGCGCCGCTGGCGGGCTTCGCAGATCGCGGGCCTCGACGAGGTGCCCGTGGTCGTGCTCGACGCGAGCGATCGGCAAGTCGTCGAGATGGCGCTGGTCGAGAACGTTCAGCGCGCTGACCTGAACCCGATGGAGCTCGCGCAGGCGTTCAAGGTGCTCGTCGAAGACGAGGAAATGACGCAGGACGAAGTCGGGCGCCGAGTGGGCTTGGATCGCTCGAGTGTGTCGAATCACCTACGACTTCTCGAGCTCACGGGCCCGATTCAGCAAGATCTGATTGACCAGCGCATCTCCATGGGCCATGCGAAGGCCATCCTGCAGGTCCCGGCGCCGCAGCGCGCAATGCTGCGCGACCAGATCGTTCGCCAGGGGCTCTCGGTGCGGGCAGCCGAGGAGCTTGGCCGACGCGCTGCGTCTAGCGCGCGTCAACGGCCGCGGCCCGGTCCTTCGAGAGACGTACACGTGATCGATCTCGAAGAGCGCTTGAGGAAAGATCTGAAGACGAAGGTCCGCATCGTCGGGCGACGAGCTCGCGGGCGAATCGAGATCGAGTTCCACGGCGAGAGCGAGCTCGAGCGCCTCAGCGATCGGCTCCTGGGAGACGAATCGTGAAGGCGGAGCTTCAGACCTTCCTCGACAGCGGCACCTCGTTCGAGGGAAAGATCTCGTTCACCGGCTCGGTTCGGATCGACGGGCACTTCCGCGGCACGGCAAACGCGGACGGCACCCTGATCGTGGGCGAGAGCGGGACGATCGACGCAAAGCTCGACGTCCGCTGTCTGATCGTGCGCGGGTCCGTCGTTGGAGATGTGACTGCGAAGGAGCGCGTCGAGGTCGGCCCGCAGGGCCGCCTGGACGGTGTAGTTCGGACTCCTCGGATTCGCATCGACGACGGCGCGCGGATTACCGCGCGCATCGAGATGGGCGAGCCCACGGGAGGCGGGCCGATCGGCGCACCCCGACGCTGAACCACCCGATCGCTCCGACACCCGATCTCTGCGAGATAGGCAGCGAAATGTGGCACTTGCGCTGATTGACTTGGAAAGGGCCTTTGCCATACTGCCGGCCGCCGAGGCGGGGTCGTGACCCGCTGGGGCTCTGTCCGCGCGCGCGAAGCGAGCGCGCGGAGGCGAGTCATCGTGGGCTCAGGACTGTCGTCAGCATCCGTGGTCCGCGGTGAGGGACCTGCGATACAAGAGGGGATCACCGTGCGTTCCGAGCCTGGCTCCTGGCTCCTCCCGATCGCTATCGTGGCTGGGGCGGCGATTCCAGTCCCCGCGCTGGCCTCCGAGCTGAACCTGTATCCGGACGTCACGACGGTGGCGACCAACATCGCGCTGTTCCTGCTGCTGATCTATCCGGTGAACCGCCTCCTCGTGCAGCCGCTGCTCCAAGTGCTCGACGAGCGAGAGGCCCGCACGGCCGGAGCGCTCGCGCAGGTGGAACAGCTGGGAGAAGAGGCGCGCGCGGCGCGGACCGCGATCGAAGCTCGCCTCGTAGAGGCGCGTGCGGCTGCTCAAGCGCGGCGAAACGCGATCCTCTCCGACGGCGAACCACGCGAACGCGCCCTCCTCGAGGCAGCTCGGGCCGACGCCAATGGAATCGTCGAGAGCGTCCGCCAGTCCGTCCAGGTGGAGCTAGCCGAAGCCAGAGGCGCCCTACCTGCGGATGCTCGCGTGCTCGCCCGCGAAGCCGCGGCTCGAATCCTCGGCAGGGCGCTTTGATGAGGCGCTCGCTTCCCATGTCGATCTGGTGTGCCGCGCTCGCGGCCGTCCCCGCTCTCGCCGCCGCGTCTTCCGCAGAGCACGGCGAAGCCGGACTCGATTGGTCCTATTTCTTCTTCCACGCGCTGGGCCTGGCCATCCTGCTCGGCGTGATCGCGTACTTCTCCCGCGAGCCGCTAAAGGCTTTCATGCTCGACCGCAGCGACGGCATCCGGCGCCAGATCCAGGATGCCGAGGCCGCGCTCGCGGCGGCTCGGGTCGAGACCGCCGAGTTGAACGCCCGGCTCGCGCGAGCGAGCGCGGAGCACGAGGAGTTCCTCCGCCTCGCCGGCGAGCAGGCCGAGTCCGAGCGTGCGCTCGCGATGGAGCGCGCGACGCTCGCGGCCGAGCGGATCCGTCAGGAGGCGCGCCGGGCCGCCGATCAGGAGATCGCGCGCGCGCGCCGCGAGCTACAGGCGGAGGCCGCGCAGCTCGCCACGAGCCTCGCCGCCGAGATCCTTCGCGAAGGGATGACCCCGGACGACGACCGTCGCCTGGTCGGTGAGTTCGTCCAGCAGATCGAGAGGCGAACTTGATCGGCGGCGGGGAGATCGCGCGGCGCTACGCGCAAGCCGTCTTCGGACTCGGCCAGGATGCGGCCGCCCGCAGGCAGCTGCTCGACGAGCTCACCACGCTCGCGCAGGAGATTTCGGACAGCTCCGAACTCCAGCACGTTCTGCTCACGCCGATCCATCCGAGGACCGAGCGCAAGGCGTTGATCCAGGCGCTCTCGGAACGGCTGGGCATCTCGCAGCAGGTGCTGGTGGTGAGCGAGCTGCTCGTCGACCACAACCGGATGCCGCTGCTCTTCGCGATCCGCGACGAGCTGCGCGCGCTCGTCGATTCCGAGGCCGGCCGCGTGGAGGCCCGCGTCAAGAGCGCGCGGCCGCTCGCACCCGATGCGGAAGAGCAGCTGCGGCAGGCGATCTCCCGACGAGTGAACGCGAGCGTGACTCTCTCGGTCGAGATCGACCCAACACTGATCGGTGGCATCGTCGCGCGAGTCGGCGATCTGCTGCTCGACGGCAGCATCCGCACCCAGCTCGGCATTCTCGGCGAAACTCTCAGGAAAGGGCCCGTGACATGAAGATCAAGGCAGCGGAGATCAGCGAGATCATCCGGCGGCAGATCCGCGACTACGACCGCGAAGTCGACATCGCCGAAACCGGAACCGTGCTCTCCGTCGGCGACGGCATCGCGCGCGTCTACGGACTCGCCAACGCAATGGCCGGAGAGCTGGTCGAGTTCGCCGGCGGCGTGCGGGGTCTCGTGCTGAACCTCGAGGACGACAACGTCGGCATCGCGCTGATGGGCACCGGCGGGCAGATCCGCGAGGGGCACCTGGTGAAGCGCCTCGGCGAGATCATGCAGGTTCCCGTCGGTGAGTCGATGTGCGGCCGGGTCGTGAACGCGCTCGGCGAGCCGATCGACGGCAAGGGCGAGATCAAATCGACCGAGTCGCGCTTGGTCGAGATCAAGGCTCCGGGCATCGTGAAGCGCCAGCCGGTGAAGGAGCCGCTCCAGACCGGGCTCAAGTGCATCGACGCGATGACGCCGATCGGGCGCGGACAGCGCGAGCTGATCATCGGCGATCGCCAGACCGGTAAGACGGCGATCGCACTCGACACGATCATCAACCAGAAGAACACGGATGTGTTCTGCATCTACGTCGCGATCGGCCAGAAGCAGTCGACCGTCGCGCAGGTGGTCCAGAAACTGACCGAGCAGGGAGCGATGGACTACACCATCGTGGTCTCCGCGGGCGCCGCGGATCCGGCGCCGCTGCAGTACATCGCCCCCTACACCGGTTGCACGATGGGCGAGTGGTTCCGCGACAGCGGCAAGCACGCGGTGATCATCTACGACGATCTCTCCAAGCATGCGACCGCGTACCGGCAGCTCTCGCTGCTGCTGCGCCGCCCGCCGGGACGGCAGGCGTACCCGGGTGACGTCTTCTACCTGCACTCGCGGCTGCTCGAGCGCGCCGCGAAGATGAGCGCGAGCGAGGGCGGCGGCAGCCTGACGGCGCTTCCGATCATCGAGACGCAGGCGAACGACGTTTCGGACTACATCCCGACCAACGTCATCTCGATCACCGACGGGCAGATCTTCCTCGAGACGGGTCTGTTCAATTCCGGTCAGCGGCCGGCGATGAACGCGGGCATCTCCGTCTCGCGCGTCGGCTCGAGCGCGCAGGTCAAGGCGATGAAGGCCGTCGCCGGCACGCTGCGCACGACGCTCGCACAGTACCGCGAGGTCGAGGCCTTCGCGCAATTCGGCAGCGACCTCGACCGCGCGACGCAGGAGCAGCTCGCGAACGGCCAGCGTCTGACGATGATGCTGCGCCAGGGGCAGTACGTGCCGCTGCCGGTCGAGGAGCAGGTGATCCAGATCTACGCGGCGACCCCGCGCGCCGACGGCAGCGCGTCGTTCGTGCGCAACTACCCGACCGAGGACATCGCGCGCTACGCGGACGAGGTCACCGCGTTCCTGCGCCAGCGCCATCCCGAAGTGCTGGCCGAGATCAAGTCGACCGGCGCACTCTCGGACCAGGTCAGGACGAAGCTCGATGAAGCTCTGCTCGTGTTCGGCAAGACCTTCCAGCCGAGCAGCACCCAGGCGTAGCCGGCCGTGGCCACCATCCGCGAGATCAAGAGCCGCGTCGTCGCGATCCAGAAGACGCAGAAGATCACTTCGGCGATGAAGATGATCTCTGCGGCGCGGCTCGCGCGGGCGCAGCAGGCGGCCGAGGCCTCGCGGGCCTACGGCGCCAAGCTCACGGAGATCTTCTCCGCGCTGGCCGGCGGCATCGAGGCCGACGTGAACCCGCTGCTCTCGCCGCGCGAGCAGGTGCGAAAGCTCGACGTGGTCGTCGTCACCAGCGACCGCGGGCTGTGCGGCGCGTTCAACTCGAACGTGATCAAGCAGGCGCTCGCCGTGATCGGCGAGCGGATCGACGGAGCCGAATCGATCTCCGTGATCCCGGTCGGCCGGCGCGGGCGCGACTTCTTCCGCCGCCGCCGCATCGACATCCCCCGCTCATGGATCGGACTCCCGGTCCCGACACCGGCCGTCGCGCACGAGATCGCCTCGTACCTGATCGAGCGCTACCTGTCCGGCGCGAGCGACGAGACGATCTTCGTCTACGGCCGCTTCGTCTCTGCGCTCACACAGGTCCCGACGCGCGTGACCGCCATTCCGGTGCTTTCCGCGCTCCCGGAGGCGACCGGGAAGGAGCCGGCCGTCGCCTACGAGATCGAGCCGGATGCTGCGTCGCTGCTCGCGCGCGTGCTGCCGAGCGTGATCGAGTTCATGGTGCTGCGTGCGCTGCTCGAGAACGCCGCGAGCGAGCATGGCGCGCGAATGACTTCGATGGACAGCGCGACCGAGAACACGCGCGAGCTGATTCGCAGCTTGACGCTCGAGATGAACAAGGCGCGGCAGTCGCAGATCACCACGGAGCTGACCGAGATCGTGGCCGGCGCCGAGGCGCTGTAGGAGAGACGAGAATGAGCGATGGACGGATTCTGCAGGTGCTTGGCGCGGTCGTGGACGTGGAGTTCCCCCCCGGGAAACTCCCCGAGGTGTACAACGCGCTAACCATCAGCAACCCGGCGATCGATGCGCGACCCGACAATCTCGTGATCGAGGTCGCCCAGCACCTCGGCGAGAATCACGTTCGCTGCATCGCGATGGACACCACCGACGGTCTGGTGCGCGGAATGCCGGTGAAGAACACCGGGGCCGCGATCTCGGTGCCGGTCGGCGCGGGCACGCTCGGCCGGATCGTGAACGTGGTCGGCGAGCCCGTGGACGAGGGCGGGCCGGTCAAATGCGACAAGCGCATGCCGATCCACCGCGACCCGCCGAAGCTGGAAGATCAGTCGACCACGATCAAGCAGTTCGAGACCGGGCTCAAGGTCATCGACCTGCTCTGCCCGTTCCCGCTCGGCGGCAAGATCGGCCTCTTCGGCGGCGCGGGCGTCGGCAAGACCGTCCTCATGCAGGAGCTGATCCGCAACATCGCCACCGAACACTCCGGCTACTCGGTCTTCGCGGGCGTCGGCGAGCGCACGCGCGAGGGCAACGACCTCTGGCTCGAGTTCAAGGAGTCGGGCGTCATCGAGAAGGCGTCGCTCGTCTACGGTCAGATGAACGAACCGCCGGGCGCGCGCGCGCGCGTAGGCATCTCGGCGCTCACGATCGCGGAGTACTTCCGCGACGAGGAAGGGCGCGACGTCCTGCTCTTCATCGACAACATCTTCCGCTTCACGCAGGCGGGCTCGGAGGTCTCGGCGCTGCTCGGGCGCATCCCGAGCGCCGTCGGCTACCAGCCCACGCTCGGCACCGACATGGGCGCGCTGCAGGAGCGCATCACATCCACGCGCAAGGGCGCGATCACCTCGGTGCAGGCGGTCTACGTGCCCGCCGACGATCTGACCGATCCGGCGCCGGCGACGACCTTCGCTCACATCGACGCGACCATCACGCTCTCGCGCCAGATCGCGTCGCTCGGCATCTACCCTGCCGTGGATCCGCTCGACTCCACCAGCCGCATCCTCGATCCGCTGATCGTCGGCGAGGAGCACTACCGCGTGGCGCGCGGCGTGCAGCAGGTGCTTCAGAAGTACAAGGAGCTCCAGGACATCATCGCGATCCTGGGCATGGACGAGCTCTCCGAGGACGACAAGATCGCGGTCTCGCGCGCGCGCAAGATCCAGAAGTTCCTCGGCCAGCCGAACTTCGTCGCGGAGCAGTTCACGGGCGTGCCGGGGAAGTACGTGCGCATCTCGGAGACGCTGAAGAGCTTCCGCGAGATCCTCGATGGCAAGGTCGACGACGTGCCCGAGCAGGCGTTCTTCATGGTCGGCGGCATCGACGACGCGCGCGAGGCCGGCGAGCGCCTGAAGCGCGTGGGCTGATCCGCGATGGGCATGCGGCTCTCGATCGTCACGCCCGCCCGTCCGCTCGTCGACAGCGACGTCGAGCAGGTGGTGGCTCCCGGAAGCGAGGGCGAGTTCGGCGTCCTGCCCGGTCATGCTCCGGTGCTCGTCGAGCTGAAGCCGGGCGTCGTGCGCTGGATCGAGTCGGGTCGCAATCGGCGCGCCGCGATCACCGGCGGCTTCGCCGAAGTGACCCTGGAGCGAGTCACGGTGCTCGCGCCGATCGCGGAGCTCTCCGAGCAGATCGACGCGACCGAGGCCGAGCGCAGGCGCTCCGATGCCGCCGCGGCACTCGCCAATGCCGGTACCTACGCACCGCCCGAGCAGGTGGCGAAGCTCCGCGATGCGGTAGAGTGCGCGCAGGCGCGCGTGGACGCGCTCCGGGGGTAGCGTGGCGTTCGATCCGATCACGATCGAGCCCGTCTTCTCGCATCCTGCGCAAGCCGAAGCGGCGGCTCGCAAGCTCGCGGACCTCGAACGCCGCACCGGCCGCAAGCCCAACATCCTGATCGTGCTCATGGACGACGTGGGCTGGGGCGACTTCGGCTGCTACGGCGGCGGAGTCATGGCCGGTGCCCCCACGCCGAACATCGATCGCCTCGCCCGTGACGGGCTGCTGCTCACCTCGTGCTACTCCGAGCCCTCGTGCACGCCGTCGCGCGCGTCGCTCATGACCGGCCGGCTGCCGATGCGGCATGGACTTCTGGTTCCGCCCATGTACGGCATGCCCGGCGGGCTCGAGGGCGAGGTCACTCTGCCGCAGCTGCTCCACGGCGCCGGCTACGCGACCCAGGCCGTGGGCAAGTGGCACATGGGCGAGAACCTGCCCTCGCAGCCGCAGAACGCGGGCTTCGACGACTTCTTCGGCTTCCTGAGCGTCTCGGACATGTACACCGAATGGCGTGATCCGTACTTCTTCCCCGAAGTCGTCTACAGCGACGAGCGCCGGCGCTGGGTCGAGAACCTGCCGTTCAACAAGTGCTGGGTGCACGCGCAGCGCGGCGGCCAGCCGGAGGTGGTCGAGGAGGTCACGATCCCGGTGCTCTCGCGGCTGGACGACGAGTGGGCGGGCTACTCGGAGCGCTTCATCGAGCGCATGGCGCGCGACTCGCGCCCGTGGTTCCTGTACCACTGCACGCGCGGCGCGCACTTCGACAACTACCCGCACGAGAAGTTCCTCGGCAAGTCGCCGTCGAAGCATCCCTACAAGGACACGATCATCGAGCTCGACGACATCGTCGGCCGGCTGGTGCGCAAGCTCGAGGCGACAGGACAGCTCGAGAACACGCTGGTCTTCGTGTCTTCCGACAACGGTCCCGAGATGGAGACCTGGCCCGACGCCGGCGTCACGCCGTTCCGCTGCGCCAAGGGCTCGACCTGGGAAGGGGGCGTGCGCGTGCCCGGGGTCTTCTCCTGGCCGGGAATGATCGAGCCGCGCGCCAGCGACGGGATCTTCGACCAGCTCGATCTCTTCGCGACCTGCCTGAATCTGGCCGGCATCCCCGAGCGCGTGCCGACCGACCGTTTCATCGACTCGATCGACCAGACCTCGTTCCTGCTGGCGCCCGACGGCGACACCTGCAGGAAATTCCACTACTACTGGCTGACGCTCCACCTCTCGGCGGTGCGAGTCGGCGAGTACAAGTACATGACGGCGGCGATCTCCGACGACTCGACCGACGTCGTGAATCCCGGCGGCTTCACAGGCGTGCTGCAGCAGTACCCGTATGGGCGTCTCTACAACCTGTACCTGGACCCGAAAGAGACGCACTCGTACATGATCCGGAAGCTGGTCTACATCGACGTGATCCGCAGCGCGCTGATGCGCCACCGCGGGTCCTTCCAGGCCTGGCCGTCAAAACCGCCGGCCGTGAGCGGTCCGCCGCGGAACTAGATCTGCTCCGATCGTTCTGCGTTTCCGGAGCGTTGCGAACCAAAGTCGAGCTTGCGTTCGGTTTTGGTCCCGGATAGCCTCCGGGGTCGTGGCGCATCCAGCTCGCACGAGACTCGCTCCGATCGGCAGGCGCCCGCAGGCGCGCGCGATCGCGACCCGCCGCAAGGTGCTCGACGCGGCGGAGCTCTTGTTCTCGCGCGGCGGATACGAGCCGACCAGCATGGCCGACGTCGCCCAGCGCGCCGGTGTCGGCGTGGGCACGCTCTACCACCACTTCCCCGACAAGCGCGCGCTTCTGCTGGCGCTGATCGACGACTGGGGCGACCGCGAGATCGAGCGCGCCCGCGGCGGGCTCGGGGTCGAGTGGCTGCTCGCCGAGAACCCGCGCGCCGGCCTCGCGGAGGGGCTGCGCGCGTCCTACGAGCGCCTCCGGCGTGAGGGCAGCTTCTACCTGGTCCTGCTCGAGCTCGCCGAGCGCGACGGCGAGGTGCGCGCGCGGCTGGACCGGATCACCCAGATCGGGATCGAGCGAATGCGCGACCTGTTCGCGGTCGGCCAGCAGCGCGGCATCGTGCGCGCGGAGCTCGACCCGCTGGCGGCCGCGTTCCTGCTGCGGCGCTCGATCGAGGTGGCCGCCCGCGAAGTGTTCGTGCACCGCATGACCGAGCCCGCGCCGGAGCGGGTGCTCGCGGAGCTGATCGACATGTTCCACCGCTACGTCTTCGCGGAGGAGCCGCAGCGATGAGTGGCCGACCGTGATCCCGCGCGCCAGGCAAGAGGAGAGCGCCGTCTACGCGCGCTTCCACGTCGAGGAGCGGCTCTGCATCGGCTGCGGGCTCTGCCGCGAGCGCGCCCCCGACAACCTGGAAACGCCCGCGGACACTTCGGTCGCGCGGGTCGTGCGGCAGCCTGAGAGTCCGGATGAGGAGGCCGCCTGTCATGAGGCCGCCGAATACTGCCCGACCGGGGGAATCCTGGTCGAGGAATGAAGGAGAAGCCATGTCGTTCGATGAGCTCACGAGTCAGGTCAAGACCCTCTGGAAGTTCGATTACGAGCCGAAGATCAAGGCGCTTCGCGAGCTGTACGAGGTCGCGAAGAAGCAGCAGTGGAACGCCGCGACGGACATCGACTGGAGCCTCGAGATCGACCGCGACGGCGACATTCTCGACCCGCGCCAGAACGTGATGAGCCAGTTCGACTTCGTGAAGGCGCTGCCCGACCGCACGCGCAAGGACCTCCAGATCCGCCTCGCGGCCTGGCGGCTCTCGCAGTTCCTGCACGGCGAGCAGGGCGCGCTGCTCTGCTGCGGCCAGCTGGTCGACGTGGTGCCCGACACCGACGGCAAGCTCTACGCAGCCACACAGGTGGTCGACGAGGCGCGCCACGTCGAGGTGTTCCACCGCTACATCACCCGACTCGACCGGGTCTACCCGATCGATCCGCAGCTCCAGGCGGTGCTGAACGCGATCCTGGCCGCGGACACCTGGCAGAAGAAGTGTGTCGGCATGCAGATCATCGTCGAGAGCCTGGCGATGGGGTCCTTCAAGCTGATGAAGGAGGGCTCCAAGGACGAGCTCCTGCGCAAGGTGGTCGAGCTGACCGCGCAGGACGAGGCGCGCCACGTCTCGTACGGGCTGATCTACATGAAGGACGAGCTGCCCCGCATGACCGACGCCGCGCGCGACGATCTCGAGGACTTCGCCTTCGGCGCGGTCTCGGCGGTGGTCGGGCGCGGGGGCTCGGGCGGAATCTCGACGCTGAACGTGCTCGCCGAAGTCGGCATCGACCGCGAGAAGGCGCTCGCGGAGATGCGCGAGAAGTTCTCGGATCCCGCTTTCCGCGCCACGCAGCCCAGCCCGTTCCGCGACTACGTGATGCCGCAGCTGGAGAAGCTCGGGATCATCACCGAGCGCACGGCACCCAAGTACCGGGAGATCGGCCTGGTGGCCTGAACGCCACCGCCCCCGGAGCGGCTAGAGCGACTCGCGCACGCGGCGCGCGATCTCCCGCGCGTCGCTGCTCGAGAGCTCCGGATAGATCGGCAGCGAGAGCACCTCGGCGGCGGCTCGCTCGGTGATCGGCAGCGAGACCTTCCGGTCCGCGTACACCGGGAGCTGGTGGATCGGGATCGGGTAGTAGACCTGCGTGGCGATGCCCGCCTGGCCAAGCGCGCGCGAGACCGCATCGCGCCGCCCGCCATCGATGCGCAGGGTGTACTGGTGGAAGACGTGCGTGCTGCCGGACGCGACACTCGGGGGTGTCAGACCCGGCAGGCCGCGGAGGCTCGAAGTGTACTCGGCCGCTACGCGACGCCGCTCGTCGTTCCAGCGCTCCACGTGCGGAAGCTTCACTCGCAACAACGCGGCCTGAATCTCGTCGAGGCGCGCGTTGTAGCCGATCTCGGTGTTCACGTAACGCTGCCGCGAGCCGTGAGCGCGCAGGCTTCGCACCGAGTCCGCGATGCGTTCGTCGTTGGTCGCGATCAGGCCCGCCTCGCCGAATGCGCCCAGATTCTTCGAAGGGAAGAACGAGAACGCCGCTGCATCGCCGAGGCCGCCGATGCGCTTTCCGCCGAGCTCGGCGCCGAACGCCTGGGCCGCGTCTTCCAGGATCGCGATGCCCTTCCCGCGCACGATCTCGCGAAGCGCCGGCACGTTCGCCGCGTGGCCGAAGAGATGCACCGGGACGACCGCGCGCGTGCGCGAGCCGAGCGCCGCGCGCACGGCTGCCGGGTCGATGCAGAAGCTTTTCGGGTCGATCTCGGCGAAGATCGGCGTGGCGCCGACCAGGCTCACGGCTTCGGCCGTCGCGAAGAACGTGAACGAGGGAACGATCACCTCGTCGCCGGGGCCGATTCCGAGCGCGCGCAGGCCAACCACGAGCGCGTCGGTGCCCGAGCCGACGCCGACCGCGAAGCGCACGCGCAGGAACTCGGCTGCCTCGCGCTCGAACGCCTCGACGTTCGGGCCGAGAATGAACCGGCCCGAGCGCAGCACGTCGAGCACCGCCTTCTCGAGCTCCGGCCAGAGAGCCTGCGTCTGCTGCTCGAGATCGACCATCGGAATCTTCGCGGTCAACACGCTACCCCGTCGCTCGAGCCGCGCAGATTAGCGCAAGCTCGAGCTCAGTCCTTCACGACCGACGCGACGAGCTTCGCGCGTTTCCCGTCCACCGCAACGCGGAAGCGGACCTTCGCGCCGGGGTGCTTCGCGCGCAGCGCCGCGGTCTGCTTGCGCACGAGCTCGCCGAGCTTGGCGCGGTCGGGGTCCGGACCGGACTCCCCCGCGCGCCTTCGAGCCGCGACCAGCGCGTCGTAGAGCTGATCCATCGGGTTCGCCTTGGCCGAAGGTTCGCTCGCTTCCGCTCCGGGAGTCTCGGGCTCCGCGCCGAGCCCTCGCTCGCGCTCGTGGAGCTTCGCCTTGAAGCGGTGTCCCCGGTACGTGCCCGACTCGATCTGGCGCAGCGTTCGGCCCCACTGCTGGCGGTAGATCTGGAACTTCGAGTTGAGCTGGTTGAAGCGGAACTTCTGGTGCGTCTTGCGCAGGATCTGGTTCGCGTACTTGACGATGATCTTCTGCATCCGCCCCTGAAGCACCTCGGGCGGGCGCTTCAGGATTCCCAGGAAGAACTGGTCGTACTCCACGCGCAGGCGCTTCAGGCCCTGGTCGAGCTCATCGAGCTCCTCGTCAATCGGATCTTGCTGGCCGCGCGCCATCCGAGCTTGGTTCGGCGAGAGCCGGCCGCGGCTTGAGTCAGGAGTTGCCGGCCGAAGCCAGAAACGCCGCGAGATCGAAGCTCGCGGGGAGCCGGGTCGCGCCAAACGCCAGCTCGCAGAGCAGCGGAACCGGCAGCCGCTCGATCAGCAGGTCGAGATTGCGGCGATCCGCGGCGGACAGGTCGGCGCAGCCGTGGTCGATCACGACGCCCACGACCCGCAGGCCGCGGGCGCCCGCGGCTTCGACCGTGAGCAGCGTGTGGTTGATCGTGCCGAGCGCGGCACGCGCGACGACCACGAGCGGAAGCCGCAGCCGGCCGGCGAGTCCGGCCATGTCGAGCGCCGGCGTGATCGGGACCAGAAGCCCGCCGGCGCCTTCAACGATGGTCAGATCCGCGTCCACTTTCGCGCGTGCGAACGCCGCCTCGATCGGCGCGAGCTCGATCGCCACTCCTTCGGCGCGCGCCGCGCACTCGGGCGCAGCCGGAAGCGCGAGTCGAACCGGGCAGAGCCGCTCGACCGGAGCGTCGTCTCCGGCGGCGCGCGCCAGCGCGAGCGCGTCCGCGGGGACTCCGCGCTCGCAGCCGGTCTCGATCGGCTTCAGGATCCGGACGCGGCGTCCCGCCTCGCGGGCGCTTCGCGCGAGCGCGCACGCGAAGGTCGTCTTGCCGCAGCCGGTGTCGGTGCCTGTGACGAAGACGGCCCTCAAGCGCCGGTCACTTCGCGAATGCAGGCCGAGAGCGCGTCCATGATCGCGTCGATCTCGGCCTCGCTCACCGAGAGGGGCGGCATCACCACCACCGTGTCGCCGAGCGGCCGCAGGATGATGCCGTGCTTGCGCATCGCGGAGCAGACCAGGTGCCCGATGCGATCGCGCGGGTCGAAGGGTTCGCGGGTCGCCCGATCGCGAACCAGCTCGATGCCGGCGATCAGGCCGCGCTGGCGGATGTCGCCCACGCAGGCGCGCTCGCGGAGCTCATCCATCCGTAGCGCCAGGCGCGCGCCGGTGCGGGCGACGCGGCCCAGCACATCCTCCGTCTCGAAGATCTCCAGATTCGCCAGCGCCGCAGCACAGCCCAGCGCGTTGCCGGAGTACGAGTGCCCGTGGAAGAGCTGGCGCGACGCGTGCGTCGGCGCGAGGAACGCCGAGAAGATCTCCTCGGTCGCCAGCGTGGCGGCGAGCGGCAGGTAGCCGCCGGTCATGCCCTTCGCGATCGCCATCAGGTCGGGCGACACATTCTCGTGTTCGCAGGCGAACATCCTCCCGGTGCGCCCGAAGCCGGTGGCGACCTCGTCCACGATCAGGAGCGTGCCGTGGCGATCGCAGAGCTCGCGCACGCGGCGCAGCCAGCCGTCGGGGAGCAGGAGCATTCCCGCGGCCGCCTGCAGCAGCGGCTCGACCACCACGCCGGCCACCTCGTGCCCGTGTCTCTCGAGGATTCCCTCCAGCGACTCCAGGCAGTGGATCCCGCAGCCTGGCTGCTCGAGCCCGTACGGGCAGCGATAGCAGTAGGCGTTCTGTGCGCGCAGCACGTCGAAGACGAGCGGCCGGAAGGCCTCGTGGAAGCGCTCGATGCCGCCGACCGCGACGGCCCCGAGCGTATCGCCGTGGTACGCGTCGCGAAGCGCGACGAAGCGCGTTCGCACCCGCGTCTCCTCGCTCTTCTGCTGCCAGTACTGGAAGGCGATCTTCAGCGCGACCTCGACGGCGGTCGAGCCGTTGTCGCTGTAGAAGACGCGCGTGAGTCCCGGCGGCGCGATCGCGACCAGCTTCTCGGCGAGCTCGATCGACGGAACTCCTGCCAGCCCGAGCAGCGTCGAGTGCGCGAGCTTGTCGAGCTGCGCGTGGATCCGCGCGCGCAGGATCGGGTGATCGTGGCCGTGCAAGTTGACCCAGAGCGAGGAGACGCCGTCCAGGTAGCGGTTCCCGTCTGTGTCGATCAGGTAGTTCCCCTCGCCGCGATCGATCACGACCGGATGGCCGTCCATCCAGTCGCTCATCTGGGTGAACGGGTGCCAGAGCGCGCGCTGGTCGCGCTCGCGAAGCTCGCGCGTTCGGCTCATCTGGCGCGAAGCTCCGAGAAGACCTCGATCACCCGCGCGACGTCCTGCGCGGAGTGCGCGCAGGTGGGCGTGAAGCGGATCCGGGCCGTGCCGTGCGGCACCGACGGGTGGCGGATGCCCTGCGCGTACACGCCGCGCTCGAGCGCGGCGTCGGCGAGCCGCATCACCGCTTCGTTGTCGCCGACGATCGCGGGCACGATCTGCGTGGTGCTCTCGCCGGTGTCGTAGCCGGCCGAGCGCAGACCGACGCGAAGCTGCTCGGCGCGTTCGAACAGCAGCTTGCGGCGCTCGGGCTCGGACTGCGCGATGCGCAGCGCCTCGAGCGCGGCGCCGAGCGCTGGCGGCGCGGTCGCACAGGTGAAGATGAAGCTGCGCGACGCGTTCACCAGATGCTCTCTCACCCGTGTCGAGCAGGCGACGAACGCCCCGAAGCTGCCGAGCGCCTTGCCGAGATTCCCGATCAGGAGATCGACCGCGACGCCCTCCACTTCGCTCGCACCGCGGCCGCTCGCGCCGAGACAGCCCAGACCGTGCGCATCGTCGAGCACGACGATCATCTCGTGGTCGCGCGCGATCGGCACGAGCTCGGACAGGCGTGCGCGGTCGCCGTCCATGCTGTACACGCCGTCGGCTACCAGCACGCGGCGCCGGAATCCGACCAGTCCCGCGGCCACGCGTGCGAGGTCCTCGGGATCGTTGTGGGCGAAGACGCGCGTCTGCGCGCGAGCGAGCCGACAGGCGTCGATGATGCTGGCGTGGTTCAGCGAGTCGGAGACGATCACGTCGTCCGGGCCGCAGAGCGCGCCGAGCACGCCCAGATTCGCCATGTAGCCGCTGCTGAACACGAGCGCGGCCGCGTGGCCGGTGAAGCGGGCAAGCTCGCCCTCGAGCTCCTCGTGCAGTGCGAGGTTCCCGTTGATCAGGCGCGAGCCGGCCGCCGCGGTGCCGTACTCCTCGGCGGCCCTCTGCGCGGCCGCGATCACGCGCGCGTCGCCGGCCAGGTCGAGGTAGTTCGAGCCCGCGAGCATCAGGCAGTCGCGACCGTCGACGCGCATCCGCGGCGCCTGCAGCCCCTCGACACGTCGAAGGCGCCGGTGCAGGCCTCGCTCGCGCAGCCGATCGAGCTCGACGCCGACCTCCGCATCGAGCCGAGTAATTTCGTTAACTCCCTGGAATGCAAGCGGATTTGGCATCAGATTCTTTGACAGCGCCCCCCGCCGCGGGCTAGACTCGCCGAACCTCCTACCGGATGCAAGCGAGTTGACAGCCGCCCCCGATCTCGAGCGCATCATCTCCTTCCTGCGCGAAGACCTCGATCAGGTCGAGCGCGTCATGCGCGCAGGCATGCGATCCGTCGCGCCGGTCATCCCCACGATCGGGGAACACACCTTCGGAAGCGGCGGCAAGCGCGTCCGGCCCGTCATGGTTCTGCTCGCGGCTCGGCTCTGCGGCTACCGTGGGCCGCGCGCGATCCAGATCGCCGCCGCGGCCGAATACCTGCACAGCGCCTCGCTGCTGCACGACGACGTGGTCGACGGCGCGGAGACCCGGCGCGGTCGACCGAGCGTCAACGCCCGGTTCGGCAGCAAGCTCGCGATCCTGGTCGGAGACTTCCTGTACGCGCGAACCTGCCAGACCCTGGTCGAGGACGGGGATGCCGACATACTCGCGGCCTTCGCAGAGAGCATCCGCGCAATGGCCGAGGGCGAGGTCCTGCAGCTCACGCGCAGCTTCGATCCGGAGATGAGCGAGTCGACCTATCTCGAGGTGATCGGCGGAAAGACCTCGAGCCTGCTCGCTGCGGCCGCCGAGGCCGGCGCGATCCTGGGCGGCGTCACGCGTTCCGAGCGACGCGCGGTTCGCGAGTACGGCTGGCTTCTCGGCCTCGCCTTCCAGCTCGTCGACGACGCGCTCGACTACTCCGGCAGCGAGAGGGACCTGGGCAAGGCGCCGCTCACCGACGTCGCGGAGGGAAAGCTCACCCTGCCGCTGATCGCGACGCTGAAGCGCTGCAGCACCGGCGAGCGCGACGCGATCTCGTCGTTGCTGAAAGACTTCGCGCTGCAGAGCGCGGCCGGGCGCAGCCCCGACCGCGAGAGCGTGCAGCGCGTCGCCGAGTGCGTCGAGCGGCACCGCGGCGTCGAGAGCGCGCTCGCCCGAGCGCAGCTTCTCGGCAGCCAGGCGCGTTCGCAGATCGAGCCGTTCGTCGATTGCGAGGCCAAGCACGCGATGCTCGCGCTCGCGGACTTCGTCGTCGGCCGGCAGAGCTAGTCACACCGGTTTCCCCCGCCTCACCCGCTTTCCTCACCCCAACAAAGGAAAGGCAGGGTATGAAGATGCGAGCAACGATCGTCCGGGCCACGAGCGCGTTCGCGCTGGTGGCGCTTCTGTGCAACGTGGCCGCCGCTGCGGGAAACGAGCCCGCAGGGCGTGCCGGAGGCGCCGCGATCGTCGGCGTCGTGAACGTGAACTCGGCGACCGCGGAGGAGCTCGCGCTCCTGCCCGGCGTCGGGCCGGCCAAGGCGCAGGCGATCCTCGAGTACCGCAAGGAGCACGGCGCGTTCAAGCGCGTCGACGACCTTGGGGAAGTGAAGGGGATCGGCGACAAGGCGCTCGAGCGGATCAGGCCGCACGTGGCGCTCGACGGCAAGACGACCGCGCAGCCCGGTAACTGAGCGGTCCGGGGGCGCGGCCGCCACCCGGTCGGTCGCGCCCCCGCTTTCGCGACGGGCGCGGGAGCGAAGTGTTAGAACAGCTCCGTGCGCACCCCCCGAAGCGCTCGCTGGATTTCGCTCGCCGTCGCGCTCGTCTGCGCGTGCCGCGCGGGTGAGCCCGTCTCGCAGACGGACGAGCTTCGTGTGATCTCGCTCTCGCCGTCGACGACGGACGTCGTCGTCGCGCTCGGCGGGCGGGAGGCGCTGGTCGGCGTAGACCAGTACTCGAAGGTGCTCTCCGGACTCGGCGAGCTGCCATCACTCGGAGGGTTGTTCGCGCCCGACCTCGAGCGCGCGCTCGAGCTGCGTCCGACGCTGGTGCTCGGCGTGCGCAGCGAGTCACAGGCGGCGTTCTTCGCTCAGCTTCGCGCGCGCGGCGTACGGGTGCGGGAGATCGACTCGAGCGGATCGCTCGAGCAGGTGCTCGAAACCTACCCGCAGATCGGGAAGGAGCTCGGGCGCGAGCCCGACGCCCGAGCGCTCGTCGCGCGGGTTCGCGAGCAGCTCGCCGAGGTGTCGCGCTCGGTCGAAGGGCTCGAGCGCCCGAGCGTGGCGCTGGTCGTCGAACGCGAGCCGCTCTACGTCGCGGCCGGCGGCAGCTTCGCGAGCGCATTGATCGAGCTGGCCGGCGGCCGCAACGTCTTCGGCGATCTCTCGGGCGCGTACCCGCAGGTCTCGCTCGAGCTGCTCGCCGAGCGCGCGCCCGACGTTCTGATCGACTCGACCCGCGAGCCGACGACGGGACCGCAGGCGCAGAGCGAGGCGCACGGCTACTGGTCGCGCTACGGCTTCGTGCGCCGCGTGGAGATCGTTGCGCCAGGAGTCGCGACGCTGCCAGGAACCCGGCTTGCCGAGGGCGCGCAGATCCTGCGCGCTCGTGTGCATCCCGGCCGGACGTGGAGCCAGGCGCCGTGAGGTCCCGCCCTGCGCTCGCGTGGCTCTCGTTGCTTCTGCTGGCCTGCATCGCTTCGAGCCTGCTGCTCGGATCCGCGCAGAACCCGACGGCCGAGATCGTGCTGCAGATCCGCCTGCCGCGCGCGCTGCTCGCCGCGATCGTCGGCGCGGGCCTCGCGACTGCGGGCGCCCTGCTCCAGGCGCTGCTGCAGAATCCGCTCGCCGATCCGTACGTGCTCGGGATCTCGGGCGGCGCTGCGCTGGCCGGCGTCGCGGCGCTCGCGCTCGGCGGCGGGCTCTGGCTGGGCGGGTCCGCGGTGCCACTGGTCGCGTTTGCCGGAGCGCTCGGCGCGAGCCTGCTGCTCTACGCGATCGCGGCCGCCGGCGGGCGCGCGCCCGCGCACAGCCTGCTGCTCACGGGCGTCGTGTTCAACGCGTTCGCGTCGTCGCTGATCGTCTTCGTGACCAGCGCAGCGGACCTGTCGCGCGTCGCGAGCGTCTTCCTGTGGCTGATCGGCGCGATCCGTCCCGTCGAGCTGCCGCTGATCGCGGGCGTGGCCGCGCTCTCCGCGATCGGGCTCGCGATCGCGCTGCGCCACGCGTACGCATTGAACCTGCTCGCGCAGGGCGACGCGACCGCGGCACATCTCGGTGTCGACGTCCCGCAAGTACGCCGCAACGTGCTGGCCGCGAGCGCGCTGCTGATCGGCGCCTCGGTCGCGGTCTCCGGCCTGATCGGATTCGTCGGCCTGATCGTTCCGCATCTGGTCCGGCTCACGATCGGCTCCGACCACCGCACGCTGCTTCCGGCATCGGCGCTCGCGGGCGCGGCGTTCCTGGTCAGCGCGGACACGCTGGCGAGGGTCGTGCTCGCGCCGATCGAGCTCCCGGTCGGTGCCCTCACCGCGCTGGTCGGCGGGCCGCTCTTCCTTGTGCTCCTGCGCCGCGAGCTGTCGCGGCTCCCGTCATGAGCGATCCGCTTCTCGTCGCGCGCGGCGTGAGCCACGCGTTCGGGAGAGCGCAGGTGCTCTCGGACGTCTCGCTCGCGCTCGCGCCAGGGCGGCTGTTGGTGGTCGCCGGGCCCAACGGCGCGGGAAAGACGACACTCCTGCGTGTACTCGCAGGGACGCTGCGGCCGGACGCTGGCGAGGTCCGGCTCCAGGGCGCGGCGCTCGCCGAGCTGTCCCGCCGCGAAATCGCGCGACGGCTCGCGGTGGTTCCGCAGGAGAGCCACGTCCCGTTTCCCTTCAGCGTGCGCGAGATGGTCGCGCTCGGCCGCGCGCCGTTTCTCGGTCCGCTCGGCCGCGAGGCGCCGAGCGACCGGGAGCGGACCGAGCGCGCGCTCGCCGAGCTCGAGCTCGAGGGCCTGGCCAGCCGGGCGTATCCCACGCTCTCGGGCGGCGAGAAGCAGCGCGTTCTGCTCGCGCGCGCGCTGGTGCAGGGCGTGCCGACCTGGCTTCTCGACGAGCCCACGGCCCACATGGATCTCGGCCACGGGCTGCAGTGCTGGGAGCGCGTGCGCGGCTGGATCGAGGCCGAGCCGGGCCGGGGCTGCCTGCTCGTCACCCACGACCTGCTGCTCGCGGCGCGCTTCGCGGACGAGCTGGTCCTGCTCGACCAGGGCCGCGTCGCGGCCAGCGGACCGCCGTCCCAGGTGCTGACCCCGGAGCGGATCGCGAGCGTCTACGGCGTGGAGGCGCTGGTCGGACGCGATGCGGAGGGCCGCTTCGTCGTCTCGCCGCTGCGCTCGCTGGCCGGCTCCGGCCGGGGGGATCGCGCGGAGAACTTCCGATAGAATGCGCCGCGTGAGTCGAATCGAAGACGTGCGCGCGCGGGAGATCCTCGACTCGCGCGGCAATCCGACGGTGGAAGTAGAGGTCAGGCTCGAGTCGGGCACGCGCGGACGAGCGGCGGTGCCTTCGGGCGCGTCGACCGGAAGCCGCGAGGCGCTCGAGCTTCGCGACGGCGGCAAGCGCTACCGCGGCAAGGGCGTGGTGCGGGCGGTCGAGAACGTGCGCGGCGAGCTGCTGCGCGCGGTGCGCGGGATGGAGCTCGGGGGCCTCGAAGAGCAGGCCGCCCTGGACGAGGCGATGATCCGCCTCGACGGAAGCGAGACCAAGTCCCGGCTCGGCGCGAACGCGATCCTGGGCGTCTCGCTGGCCGCGGCGCACGCCGCGGCGAACGACGCGCGACAGGGGCTGTTCCGCTGGCTCTCCGACGGGCGCGAGCCGCTCCTGCCCCTGCCGATGATGAACATCCTGAACGGCGGACAGCACGCCGCGAACAAGGTCGACTTCCAGGAGTTCATGATCCTGCCGACGGGCGCGCCGAGCTTCTCCGAGTGCCTGCGCTACGGAGCCGAGATCTTCCACGCGCTGCGCGAGGTCCTGCACCAGGCTGGCTACGCCACCGGGGTCGGAGACGAGGGCGGGTTCGCCCCGGACCTCGACTCGAACCAGGAAGCCGTCGAGATGGTCCTGCGCGGCATCGAGCGCGCGGGCTATCGGCCCGGCCACGACGTGCATCTCGGGCTCGACGTCGCTGCGAGCGAGTTCTTCAAGAACGGCCGCTACGAGCTCACCGGCGAGGGAACGGTTCGCACCCGCGACGAGATGATCGAGCTCTACCGGGACTGGGTCGCGCGCTACCCGATCGTGTCGATCGAAGACGGGCTCGCGGAGGGCGACTGGGACGGCTGGAAGGCGCTGACCGACGCGCTCGGCGCCCGAGTCCAGCTCGTCGGCGACGACGTCTTCGTGACCAACCCGAAGATCCTGCGCGAGGGCGTGGCGCGCGGCGTGGCCAATGCGGTGCTGGTGAAGGTGACCCAGATCGGCACGCTCACCGAGACGCTCGAGACCGTGCAGATCGCCGAGGCCGCGGGCTACGCGGCCGTGATCTCGCACCGCTCGGGCGAGACCGAGGATGTGACGATCGCCGACCTCGCCGCGGGCCGCGCCGCGGGCCAGATCAAGACCGGGTCGCTGTGCCGATCGGATCGCGTCGCGAAGTACAACCAGCTGCTGCGCATCGAGAGCGAGCTTGGCGCGCGCGCTCGCTTCGCCGGCCGCACGGCGCTGCGCCGATTGCGTTGAGCGGTCCGCTCGCGAAGCTCCTCACGCTCGGCTTGCTCGCGTACTTCGCCTCCGGCGAGCGCGTGGTCGCGCAGCTCGCGGCCGCGCGCGCGGGCCAGCCGCCGCTGCACGTCGAAGGCGTCATCTCCGCCGCCGCGCCCGGCACTCCCGCGCGAATCTCGATCGACCTGCATCCCGACTTCGGTACGCGCATCTCCGACGACCGCGGCGGGCGCTGGGTGATCCAGCGCGGGCGCGTGCTCGACGGCACGCTCCTGCCCTTGCCCGCGTGGCTGCCGGATCTGGAGGTGCTCGCGCTGCGGCGCGAGCCAGAGCTTCGCGCCTGGCTCGTGGGTCAGGGAATCGACGCGTCGGCGAACGAGCTCGCGCGCTGCGGCGACGGAGACTGCTACGTGCTGGGCACACGCCAGTCGCTGGCGCAGCTCTGGGTGGAGAAGCGCGGCTTCGAGGTCCGCCGCGTGGTCCTGCCGGGCCGCGGGCCGATGGATCTCGAGGAGTGGCGCGCGTTCGAGCGGATCCGCTTCCCGGCGCGGGTCGAGCTCGCGAGCGACGGGGCGACCGCGACGATCGCGGTCGAGAGCGTCGCCGTCGCGCCGCCACTCGGCGCCGGCGACTTTTCCGCCGCGTGGGTGCGCGCCGCGCCTTCAGCGCAGTAACTCCGGGTCGCCGCTCGCGCGGCGCCGGCTACGCCACCGAAGCGATCTGCTCCTCGGGGCCCGCGTTGCGAAGCGAGACGCGCGTCAGGTTCCCGTCGATCTCGATCCGGCCGCCCTGGCTCTCGATCAGATGGCGAGTCACGAGCATCGAGAGAGCGTCGAGCTCGGTCCCGCGGCGGCCGATCTCGATCTCGATCTGGACCGGGAAGCCTGGCACGTCCCCGCGCAGGATCTTGATTCCGATCCGTCCGCCCACGCCGGCGAGATCCGCGCCCGATTCGAGCAGCGCGCGGAACGCCGCGCGCATCCGCTCCGGGTCGACGTGGACGGGCTGCCGGTTCAGCACCGACCACGAGGCCCCGACCGAGCCGTCGCGCAGGAGCGGGATCTGCTCGGCGGCCTCCTGCAGAAGCGCAATCGGAGCGGTAGGCGCCGCGCGCATCGGCCGCGGCCGGGTCACCAACATCCGCATCTGCCAGGCAATCCGCTCCAGCCGGGCCAGCGCCTCGCCGGGCACCTCGCCCGAGCGGCGCAGCTGGCTCAGCGGCTCGCGAATCGCATCGCCGATCAGCGAGACCAGATGGCGCGGCGGCGCGCGATCCGGCTCCCGTTCCGCGGCGACCTCGCGCACCGGCGTGAGTGGCTTGCGCTCCTCCGTGAGCTCTCGCTGCACGGGTGAGTCGACGGCCACGAGCGTCGCCCGACGCCTCAGGACCAGCCAGGCGAATCCGCCTCCTGCCAGGAATCCGAGAAGTCCGAAGAGAAGCGAGAGGGGATCCATTCCAGCTACGCGGCCTCGATCGTTCCCATTCGCGGCGAATTCGCGGGAATCAGCGACATCGCGATCGCGACCGACCAGGGAAGGTGCCCTTCGGTGGACGAACCGTCGGCATGTCGGAAGTGGATTCCAGCGTCGTCGAGCCAGACGTGAATCGTCTCTCGGCCAATCACCAGCTCCAGCGGTACGCCGCGCGAATTCGCGCGGCGATCGCCACCCCTGCAGTCTGCGCTGCGGCTCATGCATCCCTCGAGGGGGGAAGTTGTGAATCGGGGAGGACGATCAGGAACGAGACCGATCATAGCGCGAGCTATGCTCCGTGCGAGGACTTTCTTGCCGCGGCAAGATCTCGGGCGAGTCCATCGGGGGGAACCAATGATTCGATTGCGGCTTTGCACGCTCGTCTGCTCGCTTGCGCTCTTGAATTGCGGCGGACCGGACGAGAGCGAGAAGACGACCTCCGCGCCGGACGAATCGACCGCCGAGACGAAGGCCGCGCCCGCGGATGCCGGCCCGCCGGTGCGGGGCGACTGGCTGGTGATCCACGCGCTCGCCGATCCCGAGAATCTCAACCCGCTCACCTCGAACGACGCGGGCGCGAGCGCGGTTCTCGGCTGGATCTTTCCGACGCTGGTGCGGATCGACCAGAACACGTTGACTCTCGAGCCGCTGCTCGCGAGCGCCCTTCCCGATGTCTCGGGCAACCACCTGACCTACACCTACCGCCTGCGCGAGGACGTCTCGTTCAGCGATGGTACGCCGCTCACGGCCGAGGACCTGGTCTTCACGCTGAAGGCGATCCGGCACCCGATCGTGAACGCGGCTCCACAGCGCAACTACTACGACTCGGTGGCCGACGCGGCGGTCGTCGATCCCCACACCGTCCGGATCTCGCTCGGCGAGGTGTACTTCCTGAACGACTGGATGCTGGGCGGAATCGCCCCGATCCCGCGCGCCTACTACGACCCGGAGAACTTGCTGGACGGAATCAGCGTCGCGGAGCTGAACCACTGGGACGAGCTCGAGCCCGCGAAGAAGGAGCGCGCGCAGCGCTTCGCCAAGGCCTTCAACGAGGGCTTCAACCGCCGCCCGCTCGGCCCCGGGGCACTGGTGCTCGAAGATCCAGCGCGCGACTACGTGACGGGCGAGAAGATCGAGCTGCGCCACCGCGCCGGCTATTTCGCGCCCGGGCAGCCGCTGCTCGGCGATCCATGGGTGGACCGCGTCGTGTACCGGGTGATCAACGATTTCGACGCGGCGCTCGCGGCGCTGAAGGCCGGGAAGATCGACTTCATGGGCCTGCGCCCGGTGCAGTACCTGAAGCAGACCGGTGACCCGCGCTTCGGGGAGCGGATCGTGAAGCACGTCGATCGCGCCGGCAGCTACACCTACATCGGCTGGAACCAGAAGCGCGCGATCTTCTCGGACAAGCGCCTGCGGCAGGCGCTCTCGCACCTGGTCGACAAGCGCAACGTCTGCGACAAGCTTCTGCTCGGCCTGGCCGACCCGGTCGAGTCCCCGATCTACCCGGGCCGGCCGGAGTTCAACTCCGGCCTCGCGCCGTGGGCCTTCGATCCCGCGCGCGCGCAGGCCCTGCTCGCCGAGGCGGGCTGGAGCGACTCGAACGGCGACGGGATCCTCGACAAAGAGGTCGACGGTGAGCGCGTGCCACTGCGCTTCGAGATCGTCTCGAACTCCGGCAACGACGATCGCCGGAATCTGGGCCTGGTGGTCGTCGACGAGTTCAAGCGCGCGGGGATCGACGCGAGTTTCCGCGCGATCGACTGGTCGATCCTGCTCGAGAAGGTGAAGAGCTTCGACTACGACGCGGTGATCCTGGGCTGGACGAACAGCGGAACGATTCCGCCGGATCTGTTCCAGATCTGGCACTCGTCGCAGGCGGTCGCCGGTGGCTCGAACCACATCTCGTTCAAGAACGACGAGGTCGACGGGCTGCTCGAGGCGTACCGGGTCGAGTTCGACGCGGCCGAGCGCAAGCGCCTCTACGATCGCGTGCAGGAGATCCTGTACGACGAACAGCCCTACACCTGGGTGTACGCGCCGAAGTCGCTCACGGCCTACGACCGCCGCTTCCAGGGCGTGACCTGGTACCCGACCGGCGCGACGCAGGAGCCCGAGTGGTGGGTTCCGGTCGCGAGCCAGAAGTACCGCTAGGCACGAGCGCGATGCTGCAATACGTCGCCCGTCGCCTGTTGCTGCTCGTTCCGACCTTCGTCGGGATCACATTCATCGGGTTCGCGATCATCCACCTGGCGCCGGGCGATCCGGTCGAGCTCTTCTTCGCGGGCGGGCTCGCGGCCGGACAAGGCGGGATCAGCACGCAGAAGCTCGGCGACGTGGAGAAGGCCAAGGCGGAGCTGCGCCGCGAGCTCGGGCTCGATCAGCCGATCCCGGTGCAGTACGTGCGTTGGCTCGGCCGGCTCGTGCGCGCGGATCTCGGCACGAGCCTGAAGGACCGCCAGCCGGTCTGGGAGAAGATCCGGCCGCGCCTGCCCGTGACGATCACGATCGCGTCGATCTCGCTCTTGATCATGTACGCGTTCGCGATTCCGCTCGGCATCTACTCCGCGGTCCGCCCCGACACCCGTCTCGATCGGTTCCTCACGGCCGCGATCTTCATGCAGTACTCGGTGCCGAGCTTCTGGCTCGGCGTGCTGCTGATCGTCTACTTCTGCGGCGGGGACTACTTCAATTGGTTCCCGCCGGCCGGCCTGCGCTCGCTCGAGTACAGCGCGGACTGGCCGCTCGGGCAGCGCCTGGGCGACCTCTCCTACCATCTGGTGCTGCCGATCTTCGTGACCACGCTCGGCAGCTACACCGAGCTGTCGCGGTACATGCGCTCCGCGATGCTCGAGAACGCCCGCCAGGATTTCATCCGAACCGCGCGCGCGAAGGGGGTTCCGGAGCGCACGGTGGTCTTCAGGCACATGCTGCGCAACTCGCTGATCGCGATGGTGACGATCGTCGCCGGAGTCCTGCCGAGCATGATCGGCGGCTCGGTGATCATCGAGAAGATGTTCTCGATTCCCGGCATCGGACAGCTCGGCTACCAGGCCGTGCTCGCGCGCGACTATCCGGTCGTGCTCGCGCTCTTCGCGACGAGCTCGTTCCTCACGCTCGTCGGCATCCTGCTCGCGGACCTCGCGCTCGTGCTCGTCGACCCGCGCATCAGCTTCGGGAAGTCGAACGCGTGAGTGGCGGCGGCCGCGTCTGGCGAGGAGTCCTGCGCGAGCGGCGCGCGGTGTTCGGCATGGCCGTGATCGGCCTGCTCGCGACGCTCGCGCTGGCCGCCGACTTCGTGGCCAACGACAAGCCGTACTACATCGAGCTCGAAGGCGAGAGCCACTTCCCGGTGCTGATCGACTACCAGGTCTGGCTCGGCCTGCGGCAGTGGCCGGCGCAGCTCGCGAATCAGCGCTTCTCCAAGCTCGCGGAATCGGCCGACGTCGTGCTCTGGCCGCCGATCCCCTACAGCGCGACGGTGCCGGACATCAGCGGCGACGTCTTCGAGCCGCCCTCCTCCGCGCACTGGCTCGGCACCGACGGCCTGGGGCGGGACGTCGCCGCCGGACTGATCCACGGCATACGCGTCTCGCTCACGATCGGTCTCGTGGTCGTCGCGATCCAGGCGTCGATCGGCGTGCTGCTCGGGGGGATCGCCGGCTATTACGGTGGACCGGCGGACCTTCTGCTCTCGCGGATCTTCGAAGTCATGCTCGGAATCCCGACCTTCTTCCTGATCATCACCGTCGCCGCGGTCTTCAAGCCCTCGATCTATCTCATCATGGTCATTCTCGGACTCACGGGCTGGGTCGGGATCGCACGGCTGATCCGCAGCGAGTTCCTGCGCGTGCGCGCGATGGACTACGTCGCGGCGGCCCAGAGTCTCGGCGCGCGAGACACTCGGATCATGCTTCGCCACATCCTGCCCAACGCGATCGCGCCCGTGCTGGTGTCGATGTCGTTCGGCGTGGCGAGCGCGATCCTGACCGAGTCGGGGCTGTCGTTCCTGGGCATCGGAGTGCCCGCGCACGTCGTCACCTGGGGCTCGATCCTGGCGGTCGCGCAGTCCAACACCACCGCCTGGTGGCTCGCCGTCTTCCCGGGCGCCGCGATCTTCGTCACGGTGACCGCCTACAACCTGCTCGGCGACGGGCTCCGCGACGCCCTCGACCCGCGCCGGCAGGGGACGTAAGTTCGGGGCGTGCGCACGCTCGAGGACTACCGGCCGCGCAGCGGTCTCTCGATCCCCTGCATCACCTGCCTCGACGCGGGCGGCGAGCCGATCGACGCCGATCAGCGTCGCCTGGTGCGCTACCTGATCCAGGAGGGCCGCGGCGCCGACGTGATCTTCGTGATGGGCACGACCGGCGAGTGGAACCGCCTGGACCAGACGCGCCGCCACCGCGTGATCCGTGTCGTGGTCGAAGAGACGCGCAAGCACGAGGCGCGGCTCGCGCAGGCCGGGCACCAGCCGGTGGAAGCCTGGGTCGGTCTGACCGCACCGACGCGCGAGGAGACGCTCGAGACGCTCGAGCTCGCGCTCGATCTCGGGGCGCACGCCGGCGTGATCGCTCCGCTGGCGATCCGCGACGTCGACGATCCGGTGCGCTTCGTCACGCGCGACATCGCCGACCTGCTCGACGCGCGCGACCACCGGCTCCCGATCTTCCTGTACGACAACGCGGACATCTCGGCGGGTGACGTCGCGCACCTGCGCACGAAGTGGGTGAAGCAGCTCTCGCGGCTCGACTTCGTGCGCGGGATCAAGGTCTCGGCGCCCGCGCGCAAGCTGGGCCACTACACCAAGGCCGCGCGACAGTTCCGCGACCTGGGTGCGTTCGGCATCTACGTCGGCGAAGCGATGCACATCCTCGAGATGATGCGCCCCCGCACCGGCCTGCTCGCCGTTCTGCGCGAGCATTGGAACCGCTTCCTGCTCCACGATCTGCTCCCGGCCGGGGTGGTCTCCGGGCCCGCGAACCTGTTTCCTCGCGAGTGGCGGCGTGCCTGGCAGGTGGCGAGCGCGGGCGATGTCGAGCGCATGGACGAGCTCGCCGCGCTCTTCCGCGCCTTCTCCGCCAGCTACCGCTTCGCGTCCGGCAAACGGAGCCTGGCCGCGCTGAAGCGCGGGCTGCTGCGCCGCGGGGTGCTCTCGAGCGACGCCGTCGCGCGCGGAACCGCGGCATTCGCCGCCGACGAAGCGGCGCGTTTCGACGACGCGCTGGAGCGGCTCTGCCAGGGCTTCTCGAAGGCGCTGCCCGCCCGCTGGTGCTCGGACCCCGAATGCGCGGAGGAGCCGTGAGCGCGCGCGCGAAGTCCTGGGACGTCGCGGGCACGGGCAGCATGGTGGTCGACGAGATCCACCTGGCCAAGCGCATCCTCGGCGCCGACGAGAAGAGCCTGCTGCGCAGCGACGAGCGCGGCAACGTCGTGCGCAGACTGGTCGGCGGCGTGGTGCTGAACCATCTGGGCTGGGCGCGATTGCTGGGGCTGCGCACGGTCATCTTCGGCAAACAAGGCGACGATCCGAACGGTCGCCTCCTGCGTGCGGGAATGGAGCGGATCGGAATCGCGCATCGCATCCTGCGCGACGGCAGCGCGTCGTCGTTCGCGCAGGTCTACGTCGATCCGAGCGGCGCGCGCGCGATCTACATGGCGCGCGGGGCGACCGGTGAGTACACCGCCGCCGAGGTCGAGGCGCAGCACGCGACGATCGTCGCGGATGCGAGCGTGGTCACGAGTGAAGTCTCGCAGCTTCCGCTCGCGACGGTGCGAAGGGTGCTCGAGCTGGCGCGTGCGGCAGGCGCGCGGACCGTCGTCGATCTCGACGTCTCGCTCGCCGACGCGGTGCCCGCGCTCGGCAGCGAAAAGGAGCTTCTCGCGGTGCTCCGCCTCGCCGACGTGATCAAGCCGTCGCTCGCCGCGCTCGACGGGCTGGTCGCACCAGGCGCGGCTCGCTCGCGCGCGCTCGAGCTCGCCGAGCGCACGGGCGCGAAGCTGATCGCGCTCACGCTCGGCCCCGCCGGCTCGCTTCTGCTCGCCGAGGGCGAGGCGATCGCGGTGCCGGCGGCGCAGGTTCGCGTCGTCGACACCACCGGCGCGGGCGACGCCTTCCTCGGCGGTCTGCTCGCCGGGCTGCACGCGGGGCTCGATCTGGAGAGCGCGGCCAAGCTCGGGAATGCCGCCGGCGGCGCCTGCTGCGAGCAGATCGGAGCCTTCCCCGATGCGCCCGAGCAGGCGCGCGCGCGCGTCCTCGAACTCTACGCCGCGCTCGGTGGCGGCCCGCTCGTGCTGCGGCCGCTCGGCCGCGACGCGAACTCGGCGACCCGCGCGCTCGAGCAGTTCCTGAAGGTCGTCCCGGGCGAGCTCGCGAACGTGGCCGCGCGCGCCGACCTCGCGGCGCTCACCGCGGCGGCGGACCTGATCCTCGCCGCGGAGAGCGCGGGTGGCCGCGTGCACGTCACGGGTGTGGGAAAGCCGGAGCACGTCGCGCGCTACGCGGCTTCGCTGCTCTCGAGCACGGGCACGCCCGCCTCGTTCCTGCACGGCACCGAAGTGACACACGGAAGCGTCGGACAGACCCGGCCCGGCGACGTCGTGATCGCGATCTCGAACAGCGGCGGAACCGAAGAGCTGCTGCGCGGGGTCGCGGCGCTTCAGCGCTTCGGGGCGAAGCTGATCGCGGTGACCGGAAACCCGGACTCCGCGCTCGCGCGCGAGGCCGACGTCGTGCTCGCGGCGCACGTCTCGGAGGAGGGCGACGCGCTCGGCTTCGCGCCGCGCGCGAGCATCCTGGCCGAGACGCTGGTTCTGGCCGCGCTGTCGGTGGCGCTCCAGGAAGCGAAGGGATTCACCCGCGAGGACTACGCCAGGCGGCATCCAGCGGGCGCGCTCGGCAAGAAGAGCTCCGGGTCGGGCGCCTAGCGCTCGACGTCCAGACCGTCTTCGCCAGCGGGCTCGGCCGGCTCGACCTGCTGCAGGCCGAGCGGGTCCTCGATCCGGATGCCCTGCTGCGCGCCGGACTCCGCATCGCACGCGCGAACCGCCAGGATGCCGTTCTCGTCGATGCGGAAGGCGACCTCGATCTTCGGCTCCATGCGCCGGGCCGGAGCGATGCCCTCGAGCACGAAGGAGCCGAGCAGCTGGTTGTCGCCGACGTTGCGGGCGCGTCCCTGGAAGACGCGGATCTCGACCTCGGCCTGGCCGTCCTGATGGGTCGTGAAGACGCGCTTCAGCTCGGTGGGAACGACGACGTTCTGATCGATCAGCACGGTGAAGATGTTTCCGGCGCTGGCGATCCCCAGCGGAAGCGACGTCACGTCGCGAAGATTCACGCGCCGCGCCTGCTTGTGCTCGACGGCGGATTTGATCTGCTCGACGACCTCGTCGGACGCGTCCTTCGCGACCTCGAGGTTGTCGCTGAGCCGCTCCTTCGCGACCTCGAGCAGCTTCGACGCCTCGCCGTCGCGCACGTCGACGGCGAGCTGCTCGATCAGCTCCGCGGCCTTGTAGTCGAGCTGCAGCAGCTCGTCCTTGAGATCCTTGACCGCCGATGGAAGCTCGCTGTCGCCGCCGGCGGAGTTTCCCAGCAGCCCCTCGAGCTGCAGCGGCTCGTGCGCGGGCTCCAGCATGCGCGGCGAGTCGTCTTCCTGCGACTCGCTGACACCGAAGGTGATCGGCCCGATCGAGCCGGGAACGGTGGTGTCGTTGAACTCGGGCGGGATCGTGCCGTCCGCCTGCGTGGCCGCGAGCAGCGTCTGCAGGCGCGCCGCGAGACCCCGATCATCCAGGGGCTTCGCGCGCAGATCCTCGACCTCGCGCACGATCTTGCGCGCGACCTCGGTGCGCCGCACCGCGACGTCGTACGCGTCCTCGGCGGCGTCGACGGCCGCCTGCTGGAGCTCGTCGGCCGAGATCGAGTATGCGTAGAGCGCCGCGCCGATCGCGACCACCTCGTCGGGGTTGATGTCCCGGCGCGGCTCCTTGGCGAAGTACGACTTGACCGCGTCTCGCACCGCGAGCATGCGGCTCTGACCCCCGACGAGAAGAACCTCGCCGACCTCGCCGCGCACGATGCGGGCGGTGGAGAGACAGCGGTCGCAGAGCTCGAGCGTGCGCTCGATCAAGGGCTTGCACAGGTCCGCGAGCTTCTGGCGCGAGAGCGTGCGCGAGAAGTTCACGCGACTGCCGTCCGGAAGCACCGCGAGGAACGGCAGGTCGATCTGCGCGACCTCGGCCGCGGCGAGCTCGACCTTGGCCTTCTCGGCGGCCTCCTTCAGGCGCAGCCGCGCGGCCTGCTGGGTCGAGAGATCGCTCCCGTGCTCGGCGTTGAACTCGCTCTCGAGCCACTCCGCGATCGCGTAGTCGAAGTCCTCGCCGCCCAAGTACGAGTCGCCGTCGGTCGCGACCACCTCGAAGGTGTCGCCGCGGGCGCGCATCACGGTGACGTCGAACGTGCCTCCGCCCAGATCGTAGACGGCGAGCGTGAAGTCCTGGTGCTTCTTGTACCCGTAGGCGAACGCAGCGGCCGTCGGCTCGTTGATCAGCCGCAGGACCTCGAGGCCGGCGCGCTCCGCGGCGAGCTTGGTCGCCTTGCGCTGCACGTCGTTGAAGTGGGCGGGGACGGAGATCACCGCTCGCGTCACCGGCTCGCCGAGCGCCTTCTCGGCAACCTCGCGGACTCGCGCGAGGATCTTCGCCGAGACCTCCACGGGCGTGAGCTGCGAGTTCTCTACCTCGAGCACCACGCCGCCGAGCGGGCTCGCCGAGAGCGTGTAGGGCACGCGCGCGGCGGCGGCGCGGACCTCGTCCGAATCGAAGGCGTGGCCCATCAGGCGCTTCACGGCGATCACCGTGCTCTGCGGCGAGGTGACCGCGTGGCGTCGGGCGGCGGCTCCGACCAGCTCCCGCCCCTGGTGGATCGCCACGCAGGAGGGGGTCGTGGTGCGGGCCTCGTCCGCCAGAACCACCGCCTTGCCGTCCTTCACGACGGCGACGCAGCTGTTCAGCGTTCCGAGATCGATACCGACGACCGGCCCGGCCACGCCTCCCTATCGGCAGGGATGTGCAGCCGTTGAGCGGGAGCCCCGCTGGCACGCGGCGGAGCGGGGGTCTAAGGTACGCCCCTACCGGAAGGGGATGTAGCTCAGCTGGGAGAGCGCTGCGTTCGCAACGCAGAGGTCGGCGGTTCGATCCCGCTCATCTCCACCATCGCCTTCGGCGGCGCGTTCCACCCCAGGTAGCGCCGTCCGAGCTCGTCGGCGACCGCGCTGGCGATGACGCCGTAGCCTTTGGCGTTCGGGTGGCGGAGCACCCCGAAGCGCACCTCGTCCTCCCTGTTCTTCCACGGCGCGAACGTCGGCTCGAGGTCGAAGAAGTCCAGGCCCGCCTCGGCGACCGCTCCCGCGATCATCGGCGCGACCTTCGGGTGGTACTCGGACGAGTAGCGCTCCAGGTTCTGGGCATCCGGCAGCAGCACCGCAAGCACCGGTATCTGGCGGGGACGCGCGTCGCGGCCGATCTCGGCCAGCGCGGTGCGTACTGCCTCCCAGCCCGCGCCGCCCTCGCGATAGGCGCGGGTCCAGTCCGTCCCGCCGGCCTTCGGGTCGCCGCCCGCTCGAGCCACCCGGAAGCGCTGCTGGACCGTGCGCTTCGCCCCTTTCCAGAACTGCCGCAGGTACAGGCGCTTGGGCGCCTCCGCCAGCTCGAGCAGCCAGGGGTGGATCTCGTGCAGCGCCAAGCGCTTCTTGTAGATCGCGAGCTTGTTGTGGGTGTCGTTCACCGGGTAGTAGCTGAGCAGCACCACGTCGGGCTGGTACTTCCAACCCTCGACCCGGAGCCAGGCGGCCTCCTGGTCGGTCGAGTATCCGATCACGCCGGCGTTGATCACCTCGAAGCGGCGCGGATCGCCGCGCAGCGAAGCGCGCTCGTTCAGGATGCGCTCGAGCTGCCTCGGGTAGGCGTCCGGCTCGTTCATGCGAAATCCGAACGTCCAGGAGTCGCCGACCGCCAGGACCCGGTACACGCCTTCGGGCTTCTCGTACGGCGTCTCGGGGTTGCGCAGGCCCTTCGAGTTGATCTTGACCGGCGCCTTGAACTCGTCGCCTTCCCAGCCGGGGCGCATGCGCTTGCCCACCTCGGGATCCATCACGTAGAGGTCCGGCTTGGGCAGAACGTCGGCGCCGAACAGGCGCAAGAGCCCCTCACAGACGGCGAGCGCCAACAGGATCGCGAGCAGGCTCACCCCCAGGTTGCGGATCATCGCGGCTCGCTCTCCCGGCGCTGTTTCGGCTTGGCCGGTCTTAGATCTCGTCGAGCATCACGATCTCGGGCCGCCCGTCGAGGATCGCGACGAAGCCGGCCCCCTGGGCGCGCAGGTTCTCGCCGTGCTTCTTGAACGCCTCGTCGCTGGCGTACTTCTCGTACACGACGAAGACGCTGGGATCGTCCTTGCGCTGGTGGAAGACGTAGGCCGTCGTGCCCGGCTCGTTCGCGCGCACGGTTGCCGCGAGCGTGCGCAGGAAGCTCCTGGCCTCGTCGATCTTGTCCTTCTTCACCTTCAGGGTGGCCACTACGCTGGGCATCTCTGCTCCTCTCGAGTCGTCGTGCCGGTAGTCTGCACGAAGCCTCGCGCGACGGGCAATTGGGGCGGCGGGTCGCGCGCTTGCTGCCGTCGGTTGGACTCCCGCAAGCCCGGGCGGGGTATCACTTTTCCTCGTGTCGGGTCACCATTGGGCATGCGCGTGCAGGCGATTCTGGTGGCCGGAGACCGCGGCGCGAGCCGCGCGATTCGCGGCCGCAGCAAGGCGTTCGTCGAGGTCGGCGGCAAGCCGATGGTCGTGCACGTGCTCGAGGGG
>VGRW01000015.1 GCA_016875225.1 Deltaproteobacteria bacterium | reverse complement strand
AAGATCCCGGCCGAGCGCGCGCTCGAGATCGGGCTGGTGAATCGGATCGTCCCGGCCGGGTCGCTTCTCGACGCGGCGTTCGAGTACGCGGACGCGATCGCGGCCAACGCGCCGCTCGCGGTCCGAGCGACACGGTCCGGTGTACGCGAGCTGCTCGCGCTCCCGCTCGAGGAGGCGTGGCGACGCCAGGAGGAGCTCGGCCACCCGCTGCGCAGGACCGAAGACGCGCGCGAGGCGCAGGCCGCGTTCGTCGCCAGGCGCAAGCCGGTCTGGAAGGGGCGCTGAGCCGGGCGATGGCGGACGCGGAGCGCGAGCGCTGGGACCGGATCTGGCGCGAGGCCGGGTCCGCCGACCTCGCCCCTCCGGCCTGGCTCGCCGAGCTCGACGCCGAGCTGCCTCGCGCCGGGCGCGCGCTCGACGTCGCCGCGGGCGCGGGGCGAATTGCGCTGTACTGGGCCGTGCGCGGGCTCGACACGCTGGCGATCGACATCTCCGAGTCCGGGCTGTCGCGCACCCGCGAGGCCGCGGCGAGAGCGAGCCTGCGGCTCCGCACGCGCGCGATCGATCTGGAGCGCGAGGCGATCGGCGAGTCGGGCTTCGCGGCGATCAGCTGCTTCCACTACCTGCAACGCGACCTCTTCCCGGCGCTCGTCGAACGGCTGGCCCCGTACGGCGTGCTGGTGGGCGAGATCGCGACGGTCCGAAACCTGGAGCGCCGCGAGCGGCCGTCGCGCCGCTTCCTGCTGGAGCCGAACGAGCTGCTGCGTCTTTGCGCCCCGCTCGAGATCGTCTACTACCGCGAGGGCTGGGAGGGCGACCGCTGCCAGGCGCGCGTCGTCGCGCGGCGGACGTCCCCGACCTGACTCCCGCTCCGCGTCAGGCTGCGCCGGGCGAGTCCGGACCGAGCCAGGCGAGCAGCGCGTCGGCCAACAGGTCCGGCGCGACCATCGGCAGAAGGTGGCCCGCGTCGAGCGAGCGACACTCGAGCGTGTCGGACTCGGCGCAGAACTTCTCGATGAACGGCAGCGGGAAGTTGCCGCGGCCCGCGTGCAGGAGCAGCCCCGGCACGTGCAGGCCCGCGATCTCGCGCCACGGATCGAAGCCGCCGCCGGTCTCGTAGACGGTCGCTTCGACCTCGCCCGGGCACTTCAGGTCGATCCGGCCGTCGGGCAGATCGGCGAAGGCGTAGCGGAGGTAGAGCTCGAGCGCGCGCGGATCCCAGTCGCCGAAGGTCCCGCGCGCGCGCCACTTCTCTCGCGCGGCCTCGCGCGACGGGAACACGTGCGCGCGCTTGCGCGCGATCTCGGCCGCGGGGTGGGGCGCGTTCGCCGGCGGGCGCCAGCCGCTCGGATCGCCCGCCCGCGGCAGGATCACCGGATCGAGCAGGGCGATGCGCTCGAACAGGTCGGGCCTGCGCGCGGCGGCGGTGAGCACGCAGGTGCCGCCGAAGCTGTGCCCCACGCCGAGCGCCACCCGCGGCCGCGCCAGATCGCGCGTCACGCGCTCGGCGACCGCGATCACGTCGAGCGCGAACTCCTCCCAGGCGTACGGGCCGGGCGGCGCGGGCTTCTCCGAGTCGCCGTGCCCGCGCGAGTCGAAGCCGATCACTCGAAAACGCGGGCGCAGCCGCTCGGCGAGCAGCCCCAGGACGTCGGCGCAGAAGCCGTTCGCGTGCGAGAGCAGGGCCAGCGGCCCGCTCCCGCCCCAGTCGACCAGCGCGAGGTCGATGCCGCGTTCGGGCAGCCGGAGTCGTCGTCGTCGGATCTCGCGCTCTTCGATCACGGCGGCGGATTCTAGACGGCTTTGACCCGCGGCGCGTATCGCTTCAGAATCGCAGCCGCGCGATGCCGCGCAGAGGAAGGTCACGTCATGAAGGCAGCCGTCTTGCGGGGGATCAAGCAGCCCCTCTCGATCGAAGACATCCAGATCGCGAAGCCCGGGCCGCGCGAGGTACTGGTGCGCACCGTCGCCGCGGGCGTGTGCCACAGCGATCTGCACTTCTGGACCGGCGCCTACCAGTACCCGATGCCGGCCGTGCTCGGCCACGAGTCCGCGGGCGTCGTCGAGCAGGTCGGCTCCGACGTGCGCTACGTCGCGCCCGGCGACCACGTGATCACCTGCCTCTCGGTGTTCTGCGGCTCCTGCGAGTACTGCCTCTCCGGCCGGCCCTCGCTCTGCGACAAGGCGGCCACCCGCAGGCCGTTCACCGATCCGCCGCGTCTGTCCAAGGACGGCGCCCCGGTGTGGCAGTTCCTCGACCTGTCCTCGTACGCCGAGCAGATGCTGGTGCACGAGAACGCGATCGTGAAGATCCGCAAGGACATGCCGCTCGACCGCGCGGCGCTGATCGGCTGCGGCGTGACGACGGGCGTCGGCGCGGTGTTCAACACCGCCAAGGTCGCGCCGGGCTCGACGGTCGCGGTGATCGGCTGCGGGGGCGTGGGCCTGTCGGCGATCCAGGGCGCGGCGATCGCGGGCGCGGGCCGCGTGATCGCGGTCGACATGCTCGACTCCAAGCTCGAGCTGGCGCGAAAGATGGGCGCCACCGACGCGGTGAACGCGAAGAAGGGCGATCCGGTCGCGCAGGTGAAGGATCTGACCGGCGGCGGCGTGGACTACTCCTTCGAGGCGATCGGGCTCAAGATCGCCGCGGAGCAGGCGTTCGGCATGCTGAAGAACGGCGGCACCGCGACGGTGATCGGAATGATCCCGATCGGTCAGAAGGTCGAGCTGCCCGGCGTCGACTTCCTGTTCGAGAAGAAGATCCAGGGCTCGAACATGGGCAGCAACCGCTTCCGCACCGACATGCCCAAGTACGTCGACATGTACCTGAACGGCAAGCTGAACCTCGACGACCTGGTCTCGCGCCGGATCAAGCTCGAGGACGTGAACGAGGCGTTCGCGCAGCTCGAGACCGGCGAGGTGGCGCGCAGCGTCATCATGATGAGCTAGGGGAAGGCGAGCCGTGGAGGTCCCGCTCCTGGTCGACGACTTCCTGCGCCGCGCGGCGCAGGTGTATCCCGAGAAGCTCGCGGTCGTCGACGGCGAGCGGCGCTTCAGCTACCGGGAGCTTGCAGCGCGCGTGAACCGGCTCGCGCGCGCGCTGCAGCGGCTCGGCGTCGGGCCGGGCGATCGCGTCTGCATCCTCTCGCCGAACTCGCACTTCTTCCTGGAGAGCTTCTACGCGACCAGCTGGATCGGCGCGATCCTGGTGCCGCTGAACTACCGCCTGCTCGCCGCCGACCACGAGTACATCCTGAACCACGCCGGTGTCGCAACGGTGCTGGTCGACTGGGAGTACGTCGAGGTCGTCGACGGGATCCGGCCGCGGCTCTCGACCGTGCGGAGCTACGTGGTGGCGCAGGAGAGCGGCGCGGCGCCGGCGGGCTGGCTGGACTGGAACGCGCTTCTCGCGGTCGAGTCCGACGAACCTCCGCCCGCGCCGGCGCGCTCGGAGAACGACGTCGTCTCGCTGAACTACACCTCGGGAACCACCGCGCGCCCCAAGGGCGTGATGCTCACGCACCGCAACTGCTACCTGAACGCGTACAACCTGATCGCGCACCTGCGCATCTCGCACGACGACGTGGAGCTCTGGACCCTGCCGATGTTCCACTGCAACGGCTGGGGGGGCGTGTACGCGCTCACCGGAATGGGCGGCACGCACGTCGTGCTGCGCAGCATCGACGCGAAGCGCATCTACGAGCTGATCGAGCAGAACGGCGTCACCTTCGCGTGTATGGCGCCTGCGGTGCTGCGCACGGTGCTCGACTACCCCGACAAGGCGAAGCACGAGATCGCCACGAAGCCGCGCTTCACGGTCGCGGGCGCGCCGCCGCCGGCTGCGTTCATCGAGCGGCTCGAGACGGAGCTCGGCTGGGACTTCATCCAGATCTACGGCCTGACCGAGACCGCGCCGGTGCTGACCGTCTCGCACCCGGACTTCGCGACCGAGAAGGAGGACTGGGCGCGCCGCTCGCGCGCGGGCGTGCCCGCGCTCGGCGTCGAGATCGCCGTGCTCGACGCAAACGAGCAGCCCGTGCCGCGCGACGGCAAGGCCGTCGGCGAGGTCTGCGCGCGCTCCAACGTCGTCTTCGCCGGCTACTGGCTGCAGCCCGAGGAGACCGCGGCGGCCGTGTACGGCGGCTACTTCCACACGGGAGATCTCGCGGTCTGGGACGAGATCGGCTCGATCCACATCGTCGACCGCAAGAAGGACGTGATCATCTCGGGCGGCGAGAACATCAGCTCGCCCGACATCGAGGCCGCGCTGTTCCGCCACCCCGCGGTGCTCGAGTGCGCGGTGATCGGCGTTCCGCACGAGAAGTGGGGCGAGACCCCGAAGGCGCTGGTCGTGCTGCGCCCCGGCAGCTCCGCCGACGAGAAGGAGCTGATCGCGTTCTGCCGCGAGCACCTGGCGCACTTCAAGTGCCCGACCTCGGTCGACTTCATGGACGCGCTCCCGCGCACCGCCACCGGCAAGCTGCAGAAATTCATGCTGCGCGAGAAGTACTGGAAGGGCGGCCGAAGGGTAAACTGATCCCGGGAGGACACCTGCATGACGATCCTGGATCGCTATCTCGCGTATGCGGACGCCTTCGAAGAGAGCCTTCACGACGACGACTGGTCGCGCCTCGAGGTCTATTTCACCCCGGGCGCCGTCTACGAAGGCGAGCCCGCCGCGCGCGGCCGTGCGGCCGTGCTCGCGAAGCTGAAGGCGGGCGTGGACGGATTCGACCGTCGGATGGACAGCCGCACGCCCGACTTCGCCCGGCCCGCCGTGAAGGGGGACACGCTCACGATGAAGTGGTCGGTCTCCTTTACGAAGAAGGGCCTGCCGGATCTGGTCATCTCGGGCGTGGAGACGGCCGAGTTCGAGGGAGATCGGATCGCGCTGCTTCGCGACGACTTCGATCCGGCCGCGCAGAAGGCGATGGGCGAGTGGATGGCCAAGCACGCGAAGGCGCTCGGATGATGAAACGCGCGCTCGCCGCGCTCTCGGTCCTCTTCGGCGCCTCGGGCGGCGCGGCCAGCGCGGACCTCGCGGTCGGCGCGCGCGCGCCCGACTTCGCGCTGCAGGGCAGCGACGGCAAGACCTGGACGCTCGCCGAGTTCGCCGGGAAGGAAGGCGTGGTCCTGGCCTGGTTCCCGAAGGCCTTCACCCCTGGCTGAAGCGCGGAGCTCGCGGCGCTGCGTGACAGCGCCGAGGCGATCGGGGCGTTCCGCGCGTCCGTCTTCATGGTGAGCCTGGATTCGCCGGAGAAGAACGCCGAGTTCGCAAAGTCGCTCGAGTCGAAGCACGTGCTGCTCTCCGACCCGACCGGCGAGACGGCGAAGGCGTACGGCGTGTCGGGGCTCGGCGGGCTCTTCGCCAAGCGCTGGACCTTCTACATCGATTCCGACGGAATCGTGCGCAAGATCGACAAGAACGTGAGCACGTCGACCGCCGGCCAGGACATCGCGCGAACGCTGGAAGAGCTCGGCTTCCCGCGCCGCTAGGCCGCGCGCGCGAGCAGCGACCCCCAGGCGAGGCCGCCGCCGAAGGCCGCGACCAGCAGCTGATCGCCCGACTCGAAGCGATCCGCCGCCAGCGCCTCCGAGAGCACCGTGACCCAGCCCGCCGAGCTCGTGTTGCCGTAGCGGTCGATGTTGAACAGGTGCCGGCTCGCGTCGATGCCGAGCGTCTTGCACAGCGCGTCGAGCATCGACAGGTTCGCCTGGTGACCGATGAAGAAGTCGACGTCGTCCATCGACAGCCGGTGCTTCGCGAGGAAGGCCTGGATCTCGCCCGGGATCTCGTTCACGACGAAGTCGAAGACCTCGCGGCCGGACTGCTGGAAGCGGCCGAAGTGCGGGGCGACGCCGCCGAAGTGATCGTCCCGCGTGGCGCCCTGCGGCGCCGGAATCGCGTCGCGGATCGAGACCGACGGCGACGCGCCGGGGGCGCTCGCGTTGATCACGCAGGCGCCGCGCCCGCCGATCGCGACGTCGACGAGCTCGAGCCGGCCCGGCTCGCTCGAGACCACGATCGCCGACGCCGCGTCGCCGAACAGGATCGCCGAGGTGCGGTCGGCGTAGTCGGTCTGGATCGTGAACGGCTCGCCGTTCACGATCAGGATCCTGCGGTAGCTGCCGAGCTGCAGCAGGCCGCGCGCGACCTCGAGCGCGTACACCACCGACGAGCACGCGTTCTTGAGCTGGAACGCCGGCACGCGCAGCCCGTAGTGCTGCGAGATCATGTTGCCCGGCCCAGGGTACTGCAGGTCGTCCGTGCAGCTCGCGGACAGGATCAGATCGACGCTTGCGAGATCGAACCCGGTCGTCTCGATCAGCCGATCGACCGCGCGGCGACCGATCTCGAAGACCGGAAAGCTGCCGCGGTAGTCGCTCATCGTGCGCCGCTCGGCGATTCCGACCCGGCCGCGGATCCACGCGTCGGTCGTGTCGAGGATCCCCTCGAAGAAGCGGTTGTCGAGCACGGTCTCGGGCACGTAGTGGCTGACGTGATTCAGGAAGACTCTGCGCGGCAGCATCGGCAATCCATCCGCAAGTCGGTTCAACGGCGGTGAGGGGATGCGAGATCCGTTCCGGCGCGGAACGCCGCGCCGGCCGTGCGCCAGCGGGTCGGAGATCCTGCCTGCCTCCCAAAATGGGCGTCGGACTGCCCTCGGGTGGGCAGGGCGGGGCGCGATCTGGGACAATCCCAACCCCGAAACGAGGAGTGCGAGATGTCCGGTCTGCCGACCACGCCCGAGATGAACGACCTGCGCATGTCGGAGGGCGCGAGGCCCCTGTACGGCCGGGTCAAGGAGTTCATCCAGAAGGAGGTCGAGCCGATCACGACCGAGTTCTACCGCCTCGGCGCCGACCGCGCGGAGCGCTGGTCCTGGGCGCCGGGGCAGCTCGAGCTGCTCGACTCGGTGAAGGCCCGGGCGAAGGCGAACGGGCTCTGGAACTTCTTTCTGCCCGACGCCGAGACGGGGCAGGGGCTCGCGAACCTGGACTACGCCTACATCGCCTCGGAGCTGGGCAAGAACCCGCTCGCCTCGGAGTGCCTGAACTGCTCCGCTCCCGACACGGGGAACATGGAGGTGCTCGAGCGCGTCGGCACCAAGGAGCAGAAGAAGCGCTGGCTCGAGCCGCTGCTGAACGGCGAGATCCGCTCCGCCTACGCCATGACCGAGCCCGACCGCATGTCGTCGGACGCGAAGAACATCGCCTGCCGCGCGGTGCTCGTCGGCGACGAGTGGGTGATCGACGGCGAGAAGTTCTACATCTCGGGCGCGGGCGATCCGCGCTGCAAGATCATGATCGTGATGGTGCAGACCAATCCGGACGCGCCGCAGCACCTGCGCCAGTCGCAGATCCTCGTGCCGACGAACACGCCGGGTTACGAGATTCTCGGCGCGATGCAGGTCTTCGGCAAAGACGACGCGCCGCACGGCCACATGCACATCCGCTTCAAGAACTGCCGTGTGCCCAAGGAGAATCTCCTGCTCGGCGAGGGGCGCGGCTTCGAGATCTCGCAGGTGCGGCTCGGCCCCGGCCGGATCCACCACTGCATGCGCTCGATCGGCGCTGCGGAGCGCGCGATCGAGCTGATGGCGAAGCGCGGACTCACGCGCGAGGCGTTCGGCAAGCGGCTCGCGAACCTGGGCCGCACCGCCGAGACGATCGCGAAGTCGCGCATCGAGATCGAGGCGATGAGGCTCATGGTCTTGAAGGCCGCGAAAGCGATGGACGTGCTGGGCAACCAGCAGGCGCGCTCCTGGGTCAGCGCCGTGAAGGCGATGGTGCCCGAACGCGTGTGCAAGATCATCGACGAGGCGATCCAGCTCCACGGCGCCGCCGGCGTCTCGCAGTGGACGCCGCTCGCCGAGATGTACGCGAGCCAGCGCACCCTGCGGCTCGCCGACGGGCCCGACGAAGTGCACTGGTTCGTCGTCGGTCGCGCGGAGCTCGCGTACTGGACCGAGCAAGGCGCGAGCGACTACGACCTGAAGGCGAGCTTCCTGTCGCGTCCGAGCGAAGGCAAGGTCTTCAGCGGTCCGTGAGGCGGCGCGCAGCCGGCGCTCGGTCGCGATCGCGCTTGCGTCCTGCGCCGCGGTGACGCGCGTGGGAAAGCACGCCGTCGTGCACAGGTACACGCGACGCGTCTTCCACTCGACGCGGGCAGCTGGAAGATCTCCATGACGGAGAGCTACGACGCAGAAGGCCGGCCCTGCAGCGTGAGCGAAGCGCACGCGCTGAACTGCCACGGCGTGCCCGTGCTCCGGACCACGCTCGAGGTCCTTCACGATCTTGCGGCAGACCGCTACCTGGTGACGGGGCTCGACGACGGCCGGCGCCGCTACCGCTTCGCCGAGGGCAGCGACCCGCACGAGTTCAGCCCGAACGCGCTCACGTACCACGTTCGCTAGCGCGAGAAGCGACCGGACATCCGATTGGAGACTTTGATGACTCGTGCGACCCGGCTGGTGACTCTCTTCATACTCCTGCTCATCGCGGCGGCCTCACGCGCGGACTCGCCCGCCCCTGGCGAATACCGCGTGCCAAAGAGCGCGGCCGTGGTGCGGCTCCTGACCGCGACCCAGACGCCACAGGGCGTGTTCAATGCGCGGTCCGGTCGGATCGCGCTGGTCTACCGCGAGACTCTGGTTCCGGTCGGGCGGATCGCGCGGCCGCACCTCGGCCTCGCGGGCTTCTGGCTCGATCCCGAGATCAGAAGCTCGGGCTACGACTCCTGGATCGAGCGGGTCGTCGTGCTCGACGCGCGCACCGGGGCCACGCTCGCGACCTGGGTGCCGGCGGGCGAGCCGGCGCTGGACCATGTCGAGTTCTCGCCCGACGGCCGCCACCTGAGTGCGATCCGCTTCCGAACCGGCGGGCCGCGCCTGGCGCTTTTCGACGTCGATGCCGGCGCCGAGCGCGTGCTGCCGGTCGCCGTCAATCCCGGCTTCGAAGCGCCTTGTGACTGGATCGCCGACGGAGCGCTGCTGTGTCGGGTGGTGCCAGACGAGCAGGCGCCGCCGCCGGCCGCGTTCGTGTCGCCGAACATCATCGAGCACGCCGGTGGCGCGGCCCGGACTCGCACTTACAGCAATCTGCTGGACGATGCCTACGAGGAGGCCCTCTTCGAGCACTACTTCAGCTCGACGCTCGCGGTCGTCGACGTCGGCGGTCGCGTCCAGCGCATCGAAGGGGCAACGGGTCTGCTGGCCCGTGTGACTCCGTCGCCCGATGGCAAGCGGGCCTTGGTGATCCGTCTTGCGCGTCCGTACTCGCACTTGCTCACTGCGTCTCACTTCGGCCGCGAGGTCGAGCTCTGAGACCTCGAGCGTGGGCGGCGCACCGAGGCACCCTCGCTGCCGCAGCCGCGCGGCATCACGCCGACGCAGGGCCCGGGCCTGCCGAGCTTCGCCTGGCAGCACGACTCCCAGGCTCTGGGCTGGACCGAAGTGCTCGACGGTGGCGGCGAGCGCTGGGTCGCGCTCGATCCCCCGTACAGCGCGGCGCCGCGCGAGGTGACGCGCAGCGCCGGCGGCATCGGCCGCTTCGGCTGGACCGAGCGCGGAACGGCGCTCTTCACCCAGCTCGCGGAGCACGGCACGAAGATCCGCTACTTCGTCGTTGCGCCGGACCGATCGGCGAAGCTCGCCTGGGAGGGGGCGGTGAAGGACGTCCACGACGACCCCGGCCGCGCGGTGAGGCGGGACGGAAATCGCGGACCGATCGTCGAGAGCGATCGGCGCATCCTCCTGATGAGCGACGGACTCAGCGACGACGGCCCTCGACCCCACGTCGACGCGCTCGATCTCGACACGCTCGAGATCGAGCGGCTGCTCACGGCGCGAGAGGGCGTCTACGAGCGAATGGTCGCGCTGGTAGACGCGAAGATGAGCACGATCCTGACCGTGCGAGAGTCCGAGACCGAGCCGCCGCGGCTCTTCTCCGTGCAGACCGCGACCGGTGAGCACACCCCTATCGGAGCGCTCTCCAACCCGTTTCCGGAGCTCGACGGCGTCGAGCGCAGGAACGTCAGCTTCGAGCGCAACGACGGCGTGCGGCTGAACGGCATGCTGTACCTGCCGCGGGATCGCGACCCGGCCAAGCCTCTGCCGACGCTGGTGTGGATCTATCCGGCGGAGTTCACGGACGAGCAGTACGCCGAGCAGATGGACGCGCGGCGCTTCCGTTTCCACCAGATCAAGGAGGCTTCGCCGATCGCCGCGGTGCTCGAAGGCTACGCGCTTCTGCTCAATCCGACGGTGCCGATCATCGGCGAGGGCGAGACGGCGAACGACACCTACGTCCCGCAGCTGGTCTCGAGCATGGAGGCGGCGATCGACTACCTGGTCGAGAACGGGATCTCCGACCGCGGGCGCATCGCCGTGGCGGGGCGCAGCTACGGCGCCTTCTCGACCGCGAACCTGCTGGTGCACTCGAACCTGTTCCGCACCGGCATCGCGATCAGCGGGGCCTACAACCGCACGCTCACGCCTTTCGGATTCCAGCACGAGAAGCGCTCGTTCTGGGAGGCGACCGACTTCTACACGCGAATGTCGCCGTTCTATCGCGCCGACGAGATCGACGAGCCTTTCCTGCTCATGCACGGCGGCGTCGATGACAACCCGGGCACGCCGACGCTGCAGGCCCGCCGCTTCTTCCACGCTCTGGTCGGAAACGGTGTGAACGTGCGGTACGTGGAGCTGCCGCACGAGCGGCACCACTACCGCGCGCGGGAGAACGTGCTCCACACCTCGGCAGAGATGCTCGACTGGCTCGACCGCACGATCGGACCTGGGTCGCAGGCGGCTCCCGCGGCGAAGTCGACCGCTCGCTGAGGCCGCGCGTGGCGCTCGTCCAGTTTTCTGGCCAGTCGCGAGAGCGCTGACAACCGCGCTTGCGTCCCCGTTGGGTTTCGCGCGGGGGCGACCGAAGAAGCGCCATATGGGCTCGGAGCGTCGACGGGATCCGCGAATCCGCTGCAACATTCCGTGTGACTTCCGCATCGCGGGGCGCACGCTCAGAGGCAAGCTCCGGGACGTGTCGGCCAGCGGACTCAGTGTCACGGCGGAGGCTCCCGGGGCCGACCAAGGCGATGCGGTCACAGTGACTCTGCGGGTGGACGGGCTCGAGATCGAGGTCCGCGCCCTCGTCTGGCACGTGCGAACGCCGAGCCGCGCCGCGGGCGACAAGGGCGAGCGCGTCTTCGGGCTCGTGGTGTCCGACAGCGCGCCGGAGTTCGCCCGTATGGTGGCGCGGCTCTGTGCGAAGCGTGCGCAGCCCACGTCCGCGCCGTGCCCGCCGCCGCCTGCGCCGCTACGATCCGGCGAGTCGCGGCCTTCGGCCCCGGGCGCGATCGCGCGCGCCCGAGACTCGCTCGAGCTCGCGAGCCCTGAGCCGCCCCGAGTTCGCGAGTATCGGATCCGCATCCAGCAGAAGGGCGCTCCTCGCACCTGTCAGATCGTGGCGAGCGGCGTCACCCAGGAAGCTGCGGTCGAGGCGGCGCTATCCGAAGTGGGCCAAGGCTGGATCGTGCTCGAGGTCGTCGTCGTCCGCTGACCCTCCGCGTCGGGTCTGGATCCATCCACCCGCACGCCGGTAGACTGCGTGCAAAGGGAGGGACCATGGCCGCGACGTCCATCGACCGCGTTCTCGACGAAGCCATCGCAAGCAGCACCGCGCCGGGAATCGTCGCGCTCGCCGCCGACGAGAGCGGCATCTTCTACCAGGGCGCGCGCGGCCGCGTGGCGCCCGGCGCGGCGGCGCCCGTCGCGCTCGACTCCGTGTTCCGGATCGCGTCGATGACCAAGGCGATCACGTCGGCGGCGGCGATGAAGCTGGTCGAGCAGGGCAAGCTAGGGCTCGAGCAGCCGATGGCCGAGATCGCGCCAGAGCTCGCCGAGGTCGTGATCCTGCTCGGCTTCGACGGCGACGGCGACGGCACGCCGCGCACGCGCAAGCCGCGGCGCGCGATCACGCTGCGGCACCTGCTGACGCACACCTCCGGCTTCTCGTACGACCTGTTCAACAAGGACGTGGCCCGGTACATGGAACACGAGGGGCTGCCGTCCATCGCGACGTGCATGAACCGCTCGCTGCGCGCGCCGCTCCTGTTCGAGCCCGGGGAGCGCTGGGAATACGGCATCGGAATCGACTGGGCGGGGAAGCTCGTCGAGGCCGCGAGTGGCCGGAAGCTCGAGCGCTACCTGCAGGACGAGTTCTTCCATCCGCTCGGCATGAAGGACACGAGCTTCGTCCTGCGCGACGACATGAGCCGGCGGCTCGTCGCCGCGACGCAGCGCCAGCCCGACGGCGCGATCGCGCGCATCGACTTCGAGTTCCCGCAGGACGCCGACTTCCACATGGGCGGCGGCGGACTCTACTCGACCGGGCCGGACTACCTGCGCTTCACGCGCATGCTGCTCGGCGGCGGCGCACTCGATCGCGTGCGCGTGCTCGCGCCCGAGACCGTGAAGCGGATGGGCGAGAACGCGATCGGCGACATCGCGGTTCCGCCGCTCGCGAGCGACAACCCCGCGATGGCGATTCCGTACGAGTTCTGGCCGGGTCAGATCAAGCGCTGGGGTCTGGCCTACATGCTCAACACGGAGGACGTCGCGGGCGGTCGCGCCGCCGGAAGCTGCACCTGGGCCGGCGTGCACAACACGTTCTTCTGGATCGATCCCGCGCGGCGCCGCACGGCGGTGCTGATGATGCAGATCCTGCCCGCGAACGATGCCAAGGTGATCGCCACGCTCGAGAGCTTCGAGCGCGCGGTCTACGCGACGAGCCCGCGCTGAAGAGAGGCCGGCTGGGGTGGATGAGGGGATTCGAACCCCCGACCCTCGGGACCACAACCCGATGCTCTAACCAGCTGAGCTACATCCACCGCGCGGGCGCCCATCTTAGACGATCTCCGGGGCCGTGCCACGGGCCCGCGGGGCGCCTTCGGCTTGGTTGACACCCCGGGGCAGGTGCTTTCCTTCGCGAGGGCATGGACCTCGAGAAGCTGACCCAGAAGAGCCGCGAGGCGCTTTCCTCCGCCCAGTCCACGGCCGCGCAGTTCGGCCATACCGAAGTCGATGCCGAGCATCTTGCGCACGCGTTGCTTGCACAAGAGGGGGGCCTCGCGTCGCGCCTGTTCGAGAAGATGGGCGTGCCGGTCGACCCGTTCCGAAAGCGCCTCGATCAGGAGCTGGAGCGACGGCCGCGGGTCTCGGGCCCGGGCCGCGAGGCCGGCAAGGTCTACATCACGGGTCGTCTCGAGCAGATTCTGGTGCGCGCGCAGCAGGCGACCGAGCAGTTCAAGGACGAGTACGTCTCGGTCGAGCACCTGGTGCTCGCGCTTCTGGCCGAGCCGGCGTCGAGCGCGGTCGGCAAGGTCTTCGCGGAGTTCCGCGTCACGCCCGACCGGTTCCTGAAGGCGCTCCAGGAAGTGCGCGGCGGGCAGCGCGTGACCAGCGCGGATCCGGAGGCCTCGTACGAGGCGCTCGAGAAGTACGGCCGCGACCTGGTGAAGATGGCGCGCGACGGGAAGCTCGACCCGGTGATCGGCCGCGACGAGGAGATCCTGCGCGCGATCCGCATCCTCTCGCGCAAGACCAAGAACAACCCGGTGCTGATCGGCGAGCCGGGCGTCGGCAAGACGGCGATCGTCGAGGGTCTCGCGCAGCGCATCGTGCGCGGGGACGTGCCGGAGGGTCTGAAGGACAAGCTCGTGATCGCGCTCGACATGGGCGCGCTGATCGCGGGCGCGAAGTACCGCGGCGAGTTCGAGGAGCGGCTGAAGGCCGTGCTGAAGGAAGTGAAGGACAGCGAAGGCCGGATCCTGCTCTTCATCGACGAGCTGCACACGATCGTGGGCGCGGGCGCGGCCGAGGGCGCGATGGACGCCGGCAACATGCTGAAGCCCATGCTCGCGCGCGGCGAGCTGCACTGCATCGGCGCCACCACGCTCGACGAGTACCGCAAGCACATCGAGAAGGACGCGGCGCTGGAGCGGCGCTTCCAGTCCGTGCTGGTCGAGCCGCCGAGCGTCGAGGACACGGTCTCGATCCTGCGCGGCCTGCGCGAGCGCTTCGAGGTGCACCACGGCGTGCGCATCCAGGACGCGGCGCTGGTCGCCGCCGCGCAGCTCTCCGACCGCTACATCACCGACCGCTTCCTGCCCGACAAGGCGATCGACCTGGTCGACGAGGCGTGCGCGACGATCCGCACCGAAATCGACTCCATGCCGAGCGAGCTCGACCAGGTGAACCGGCGCACGCTGCAGCTCGAGATCGAGGACGCGGCGCTGGCCAAGGAGACCGACGCGGCCTCGCGCGGCCGGCTCGAGAACCTGCGCCGCGAGCTCGCCGAAGTCCGCGAGAAGCGCGACGCGCTGAAGGCGCAGTGGGAGAACGAGAAGGCCGAGCTGCAGCGGCTGCAGGGCCTGCGCGCGCAGATCGAGAAGGTGAGCCACGAGATCGAGACCGCCGAGCGCGCCTACGACCTGAACAAGGTGGCGGAGCTGAAGCACGGGCAGCTGCCCCAGCTGCAGCAGAAGCTCGCCGACGAAACCGCGAAGCTCGAGAAGGCCTCGGGCGGAAAGCGCCTGCTCCGCGAAGAGGTGACCGAGCCCGAGATCGCCGAGATCGTCTCGCGCTGGACGCGGATCCCCGTCTCGCGTCTGGTCGAGAGCGAGCGCGAGAAGCTGCTGCGCCTGGACGAGGTCCTGCACGAGCGCGTGATCGGCCAGGACGAGGCCGTGCGCGGCGTGGCCGACGCGATCCTGCGCGCGCGCGCGGGCGTCCAGGATCCGCGCCGCCCGATCGGCTCGTTCATCTTCCTGGGGCCCACCGGCGTGGGCAAGACGGAGCTCGCCAAGACGCTCGCCGCGGCGCTGTTCGACTCCGAAGAGAACATGGTGCGCATCGACATGTCCGAGTACATGGAGAAGCACGCGGTCTCGCGGCTGATCGGCGCGCCTCCGGGCTACGTCGGCTACGACGAGGGCGGCCAGCTGACCGAGGCGGTGCGGCGGCGGCCCTACTCGGTGGTGCTCTTCGACGAGATCGAGAAGGCGCACCACGACGTGTTCAACGTGCTGCTGCAGATCCTCGACGACGGAAGGCTCACCGACTCGCACGGCCGCACCGTGAACTTCCGCAACACCGTGATCATCATGACCAGCAACATCGCCTCGCCGCTTCTGCTCGAGGGCGTGAACGCCCGCGGCGAGATCGAGCCGGCCGTGCGCGACGCGGTCTGGAAGGAGCTTCGCGCGCACTTCCGCCCGGAGTTCCTGAACCGCGTGGACGACACGATCCTGTTCAAGCCGCTCCAGCCGGCGGAGATCGCGAAGATCGTCGGCCTGCTCGCCGCCAACCTGCGGGCGCGGCTCGCCGATCGGAAGGTCGGTCTCGAGCTCACCGAGGCCGGCACCGCGCTGATCGCGACCTCTGGCTTCGATCCGGTCTTCGGCGCGCGGCCGCTGCGGCGCTTCATCCAGCGCGAGGTCGAGACCCGAGTCGCCCGCGCGCTGATCGGCGGCGGAGCGCCAGAGGGCGCCGTGGTCCGGGTCGACGCGAAGAACGGCGAGCTCCAGGTCGAGATCGACACCAGCCAGGCGGAGTCGGCCTGAGCTAAGCTCGGGGCTCGATGCGCAAGCTCGGCCTCGCCGCCGCGTTCGTCCTCGGCCTCGCGCTGATCGCCTACGCGGCCGGGCTCGGCATCTACGCCGTGGCCTCGACCCGACCGCGAATCTCGACCCAGCCGCGCACGCCGGACGAGGCCCGACGCTCGCTCGCCCGGCTCGGTCTCGCGGACGCGTACCCGTTCGCGAGCCGCTTCGCGCTGACTCCGCACGGGCGCATGCACTACGCGGAGCAGGGCGAGGGGAAGACCGTGCTCTGCCTGCACGGCAACGGCCGCTGGTCGCTCGAGTGCGCCGAGGTGCTGCGCGCGCGCTCGCGAAGCGCGCGGGTGATCGCGCCCGACCTGGTCGGCTTTGGACTCTCCGAGAAGCCCGCGCGGCTGCCCGCCGACGCGATCGACGCGCACGCGGTGGACCTGGCGGCCCTGGTCGCCGCGCTCGACCTTCGCGACGTGCAGCTCGTCGTCTCGAAGTCGAGCGCGCCGATCGCGCTCCGGCTCGCGCGGCTCGCGCCCGAGCGCGTCCGCTCGACGGTGATCGAGGACGATTCGCTTCCGGGCCCCGGCGCCGCCTCGCGCCTCGCGCACACGCCGCTGCTCGGAGAGCTCGTCGTGCAGGGGCTCGGCGCCCTCTCGCCGGGCCTCGCGCGCGGGCCCTACGGCCGCGTCCAGGCCAGCTGGGACGAGCGCGCGAGCAGCCTTGCGCTCGCGCGCTCCCGCTAGCGGCTACACTGGATCCGAGCCTGGCGGATCATCTGACCAAACTCGCCGAACGGATCGAGCGTCGACCCTGGAATCGGCCCGGAACCGACAAGACCTGGGTGCTGGCCGCACTGTCCGAGCACCAGAAGTGGCTGCGAGCGATCAAGCGCGCGAAGCGTGACCGAGCGCGCTAGCGCCTTCGAGGTCGGCCTCGCAGCCTTGGCCGCGGCCGGCGTCGATTTCATGCTCGTCGGCGCCGGCGGGATCAACTTCTATGCGAGGGATCCCGCGCATGCCTTCGCGCGGTCGGCTACCCGAAGTCCGGGTGCACCAGGCGGATCAGGATTCCGAACACGGGGCGCACGATCTGGCCGAAGCCGAACCAGACCGCGAAGAGCCCCGCCATCGCGATCGCCGGGGTTCGCAGCGCCTGGCGAACCCGCAGCCCGGCGTGCTCGGGCAGAAGCAACGTGATCGCGCTGGCGCCGTCGAGCGGCGGCACCGGCGCCAGGTTGAACAGACACAGAACCGTGTTGAGCACGAGCATCATCGAGAGGAATCGCCCCAGGCCGTCGACCGGATCGGACTCCGCGAAGACCAGGCGCGTGGCGTCGACCTGGTCGGGCGAGAGGAACACGCCGGCGTCGAGCCCGACGCGCAGCGCGACGAGCGCCGCGAGCGCGAGCGCCGCGTTCGCGGCCGGCCCCGCGGCGGCCATCCAGGCCGCGCGCCGCGGGTAGCGCTCCTCCCAGCGCGGGTCGTAGGGCGTGCTCGCCCAGCCGATCGGAAACCCGCCGCTGATGGTCGAGATCAGCGGCACCAGCACCATGCCGAACGGCTCGCGTCGCATGTGCGGAATCGGATTCAGGCTCACCTGGCCGCCGCGATAGGCGGTCGGGTCGCCGCCCAGCCAGGCCGCCCAGGCGTGTGCGGCCTCGTGCGCGGTGATCGAGACGACGAACACGATCAGCCAGACGACGGGCTCGAGCCCGCTCAACTGAACCAGCCCTTGCGCAGCGCCAGCCCCTCCTCGATCAGGAGCGAGATCTCGTCCTTTACGCGCCCGACGTGGCGCGAGATCGCCTCGTCGTCCTCGTTCGCGTCGCCCTCGAAGCGGATCGGGTCGCCGAAGTGGATGCGGTACTTCACCGGCAGCGGCAGGTAGCCGAGCAGCCCCAGCCACGGGAAGAACCAGGTCACGGGAAACGCCGGCGCGCCGATCAGCTTCGCGAGCGCCTTCGAGTCGACCAGGCCGGGGCTCTGCTCCTCGGAGCCGACGATCCCCACCGGGACGATCGGCGTCTTCGTCTGCAGCGCGAGCCGCACGAATCCGGTGCCGAAGCGCTGCAGCTTGTAGCGCTGCGAGAAGGGCTTGATGAACCCGCGCGAGCCCTCGGGGAAGACCATGATCGCCTCCTCGCGCTCGAGCAGGCGTGCGCAGTTCTCCGGCGTGCCGACCACCGCACCCGCGCGGTGGATCAGCTCGCTCCACCACGGAATCCGCGGCAGGTAGAACTCCGCCATCGCGCGCACCAGCCGCGGCGGCTCGGCCTCGAGCAGCATCGAGAGCCCGAGCATCGCGCCGTCCATCGGCAGGGTGTTCCCGGCGTGATTGGCGATCAGCAGCACGCGCCCGTCGGGGACCTTCTCGATCCCGCGGGTCTCGACCCGGAAGTAGTACCGGTACAGGAACGCGCCGATCGCGCTGGTCGTGTGCGCGAAGTCCAGGCTCGCGCCGAACGGGTCGTAGCCGTACTCGTTCAGCGTCGTCGGAATCCGGGCGAGCCGTTCGTCGACCTCGTCCGAGAGCGCGCGGAGCGCGAGGGGGAGTGGCAGTTCCATGTCTGTCCCTATAATCGCCGGTCCGCGCCCGTAGCTCAATGGATAGAGCATCTGACTTCGGATCAGAGGGTTGGGGGTTCGAGTCCCTCCGGGCGCGCCAGTCGATGGGGAGGAGCCGGGTTTGGAGCTGCGATCCTTGCGCGCCTGCGCGTGCGCCCTGGCGCTGTTGCTCGCGCTCGCCTGCGAGCGGGCGGAGCGGAAGGGGCCGGACGAGGCGGTGACGCAGCCGTCGGCGCCGACCGCGAGCGAGGCGCTCGGACCTGGCGAGGCGCGCGTCGACGTCGACGAGGGCGGCGTGACGATCGAGTGCCAGGCGGCGGCGCGCGGGCTTCTGCTCGAGAAGCTCGCGCGCGAGGGTCGCTTCGAGCTGGTCGGGGATCTAGATGCGCGGCCGCTCACGCTCGAGCTGCGGGGGCAGCCGATCGAGACGGTGATCGCGGCGCTGCTCGAGGACCTGCCGTACCGCGCGCAGTGGCGTTTCGACGCGAAGACCGATCGCCACGAGCTCGCGCGCCTCGAGGTGGGCGAGATCCGGGCCGCGGGCGCGACCGCGGCCGCGACCGGCGAGAGCGCGGCCGAGAAGGCGAAGCGGCGCGAGCTCGCCGACACGCTGCGGCAGCAGATCCGCGAGCGGCGTGAGCAGGATCGCGGCAGCGAGGAGCAGAAGGCGGAGCTCGCGGCGCGGCGCGAGGAGCGCGCGCGGAGCCAGGCCGACCTGCTCGAGCAGCTGCGCAGCAGCAATCCCGAGATGCGCATCGAGGCGATCGAGGGGCTCGATCCCGAGGGGCCAGCGCTCGCGGCGCTGCTCGAGGTGCTGCGCAGCGACCCGGACGCGCGCGTGCGCGAGAAGGCGGCGGAGCAGGGCGGCGAGGCCGACGGGTTCCTGGCCTGCGCGGGTCTGCTCGACGCGCTCGGCGACCGAGAGCCGGCCGTGGTGCTGCGCGCGCTTGCCTCGCTCGAGTTCACCTGTGACGAGACGGTCCTGCCGATCGTGCAGAAACACTGCGATCCGGCCACGGATCCGGCGGTGCAGGCGCGCTGCGCGGAGGCGATCGACTTCCTGCAGTAGTACGCTGCCTGGATGGCCGAGCCCGCGCGGTGGGATTTCTGGATCGACCGCGGTGGAACGTTCACCGACTGCATCGGCCGCGATCCCGCGACCGGGCGGCTTCACGTCGCAAAGCGCCTATCGTCGGACCGCGCGCCGCTCGAGGCGATCCGCGAGCTTCTCGGCATCGCGGCCGACGCGCCGATTCCCGCCTGCGACATCCGCATGGGCACGACGCTCGCGACCAACGCGCTGCTCGAGCGCAAGGGCACGGGCTTCGCGCTCGCGATCACGCGCGGCTTCGGCGATCTGCTCGCGATCGGAACCCAGGCGCGGCCGCGGATCTTCGACCTCGAGATCAGAAAGCCCGAGCAGCTCTACCGCGAGGTGCTCGAGATCGACGCGCGCGCGGACGCAAACGGCCGCGTGCTCGCGCGCCCGGATCCCGCACGGCTTCGCGCCGAGCTGTCGCGGCTGCGCGAGCGCGGCTTCGCGAGCCTGGCCGTGGTGGTCCTGCACGCGTACCGGGCCGGCGCGCTCGAGCGCGAGATCGGCGAGGCCGCGCGCGCGGTCGGCTTCGGCCACGTCGCGCTCTCGCACGAGGTCGCCTCCGAGATCGGCATGCTCGCGCGCGGCGACACCGCCTGCGTCGACGCCTACCTGACGCCGCTGCTCCGCGACTACGTGGCCGGGCTGCGCAGAGAGCTTCCCGGCAGCCGGATCGCGATCATGCAGTCGAGCGGCGGGCTGACCGACGCGTCGCGCTTCCGCGGCCCGCACGCGATCCTCTCCGGACCCGCGGGCGGCGTCGTCGCTTACGCGCACGTCGCGCGGGCGATGGGCGCCGAGCGCGCGATCGGCTTCGACATGGGCGGCACCTCGACGGACGTCTCGCGCGTCGAGGCGGCGCCGGCCGGCGATTTCGAGTTCGAGCGCGTCTACGAGACCGAGACCGCCGGCGTGCGCGTGTTCGCGCCGATGCTCGCGATCCACACCGTCGCCGCGGGCGGCGGGTCGCTGTGCCGCTACGACGGCCAGCGCTTCCGCGTCGGGCCCGAGAGCGCGGGTGCGACGCCGGGGCCGCTCTGCTACGGACACGCCGAGGCAGCCGAGCCGACGATCACCGACATGAACGTCGCGCTCGGCCGGCTCGTCGGCGATCGGTTTCCGTTTCCGCTCGATCGCGTTCGAGTCGAGCGGGCGCTCGACACGCTCGAAGCGCGCCTGCGCGCGCAAGGCGTGCTGCGCGCGCGCGACGAGATCGCCGCGGGATTCGTCGAGATCGCCAACGCCAACATGGCCGAGGCGATCCGGAAGGTCTCGGTCGCGCGCGGCTACGACGTGCGCGACCACGCGCTGGTCGTGTTCGGCGGCGCCGGTGGCCAGCACGCCTGCGCGCTCGCGCGCCGGCTGGGCATCCGGCGCGTGCTGCTGCACCCGCTCGCGGGCGTGCTCTCCGCGTACGGGATGGGCCTCGCCGACGTCTCCTGGCACGGAGAGGCCGACCTCGGCCGCCGGGAGCTCGCGCCGGAATTGTCGGGCGAGCTCGAGCCCGTCTTCGCGGAGCTCGAGGCGCGCGGGCGGCAAGCGCTCGCGGAGCAGGGCTTCGCGCCGGAGCGCATCGCGGTTCTTCGCCGGCTCGACCTGCGCTACCGCGGCACGGAGTCCGCGCTTCGGATCCTGCTCGGCGACGCCGGCCGCCTGCGCGCGGAGTTCGAGGCCGCGCACGCGCGCGGCTTCGGCTATGCGCGAAGCGGCCACCCGGTCGAGGCCGTGGTGGCGCGCGTCGAGGTGCGCGGGCGACACCCGGAGGTGTCGGTCTCGCACGAGTCGCGTCGCGGCTCCGAAGCGCCCGCGCCGCTCCGCCGCGCGCGTGTCTTCTGCGGCGCGAGCTGGGCCGAGGACGTCCCGGTCTACGCGCGCGAGGCGCTTCCCGCGGGATGGCGGCTTCGCGGGCCGGCGCTGGTGCTCGAGGCGACCGGCACGCTGGTCGTCGAGCCGGGCTTCGAGCTCGAGATCGACGCCGAGGGGCGGATCGCGCTCGTCGATCTGGAGGGCGAAGCGTCGCGCCCGAAGGCGAGCGCCGAGGTCGACCCGGTGCGGCTCGAGATCATGAACAACCTGTTCATGTCGATCGCCGAGCAGATGGGCGTCGTGCTGCGGCGCACGGCGCTCTCGACGAACATCCGCGAGCGGCTCGACTTCTCCTGTGCGGTCTTCGACCGCGACGCGGGCCTGGTCGCGAACGCCCCGCACATTCCCGTGCACCTGGGCGCGATGGGCGAGTCGGTCCGCGCGGTGATCGAGGCGCACCCCGATCCGCTTCCCGGCGACGTCTTCGTGAGCAACGACCCCGCGGCCGGCGGCTCGCACCTTCCCGACATCACCGTCGTCACGCCCGTGCACGACGACGCCGGACGCTTGCGCTTCTTCACCGCCAGCCGGGGCCACCACTCCGACGTGGGCGGAATCACGCCGGGATCGATGCCTGCGTTCTCGCGCCGGCTGGACGAAGAGGGCGTCGTGCTGCGCGCGCTGCGCGTGGTGCGCGGCGGCGTGTTCGACCGGGCGGCGGTGCTCGCGGCGCTCTCGGGCGCGCGGTTCCCGGCGCGGAATCCGCAGGAGAACCTGGCCGATCTCGAGGCGGCGATCGCGGCGAACCGCACCGGCGCGCGACTCCTGCTCGACATGGTCGGGCGGCACGGCGGCGAGGTCGTGGACACCTACATGGGCTTTGTACAGGACAACGCCGCGGCAAAGGTCGCCGAGGAGATAGCGAAGCTCCCGGACGGCGAGCACGTCTTCCGCGACGCGCTCGACGACGCCACACCGATCTGCGTCGCGCTGCGAGTGCGCGGAAGTGAGATGGAGATCGACTTCGCCGGCACCGGGCCCGAGGTCGATGGCAACCTGAACGCGCCGCGCGCGGTGACGATCGCGGCGGTGATCTACGTGCTCCGCGCGCTGGTCGGAACCGACCTTCCGCTGAACTCCGGCTGCCTGCGGCCGGTGACGATCCGGATCCCCGAGCGGAGCGTGCTCTCTCCCGGACCCGAGCGCGCGGTCTGCGGCGGAAACGTCGAGACCAGCCAGCGCGTCGTCGACGTCCTGCTCGGCGCGCTCGGCAAGCTCGCCGCCTGTCAGGGCACGATGAACAACCTCTCGTTCGGCAACGCGCGCTTCGGCTACTACGAGACGATCGGGGGCGGGGCGGGGGCGGGCGAGGGCTTCGCGGGCGCGTCGGGCGTGCACACGCACATGACGAACACGCGGATCACCGATCCCGAGGTGCTCGAGAGCCGCTTCCCGGTCCGGCTGGTCGAGTTCGCGCTGCGGCGCGGGTCCGGCGGCGCCGGGCGATTCCGCGGCGGCGACGGGCTCGTGCGCGAGCTCGAGTTCCTGGAGCCGATGCGCGTCTCGATCCTGTCGGAGCGGCGCGTGCGCGAGCCGTTCGGACTGGCCGGCGGCGGGCCGGGCGCGCGCGGGAGCAACAGCCACGCGGGGCGCGAGCTCGGCGGCAAGTGCGACTTCGACGTCGCGTCCGGCGAGCGCGTCCGGATCGAGACGCCGGGCGGCGGCGGCTTCGGGGCGCCGGTCTAGCGTGGCCGAGCTGGGCTTCATCGTGCACCCGACCTACCGCGTGCGGAACGGCCGCGCGGTCGTGCAGCTCTTCGGCCGCCTGGAGAGCGGCGAGGCGTTCCTGGTCGAGGACGAGCGCTACCGCCCGTATTTCTTCACGCACCCCGAAGCGACGCGTTTCCTCGAAGCGGAGCGCGGCGTCGAGATCGAGGACAGCGATCTGGTCGATCTGCGCGGAGCGCCGCTGGTGCGCGTGATCGCGAGGCAGCCCGCCGCGATCCCGCGCCTGCGCGAGAAGCTCGAGGCGGCCGGCGCGGTCGCGCTCGAGGCCGACATCCGCTTTCCGTACCGGTTCCTGATCGATCGCGGCTTGCGCGCGGCGGTCGCGATCACCGGTGAGTCGTCGCGCAGCGATGACGCTGGACTTCGCGTGTTTCGCAATCCCGAGCTGGTGCCGGGAAGCGCGCGCCCGGAGCTGCGCGTGCTCTCGCTCGACCTCGAGACCACCCCCGACGCGGGCCGGGTCCTCTCGGCCGCGCTGGTCGGCGCGGGCGCGGACGAGGTGCACCTGCTCGCGACGCGCGAGGTTCCGGGCGCGATCTCGCACGCCGACGAGGCTTCGCTCCTGAGCAACGTCGCCGCGCGCATCCGCGCGCTCGACCCCGACGTGATCACCGGCTGGAACGTGGTCGACTTCGACTTCGCGGTGCTGGTCGCGCGCGCATCGCGGCTTGGCGTGGCGTTCGAGATCGGCCGGGCGCCGGGCGAGATCGGACTGGCGCGCGACGGCTCGTTCACCCGTCAGCGGCGCGCGGAGATCCCCGGGCGCGTCGTGCTCGACGGAATGGCGCTGGTTCGCGACGCCTCGATCGCGCTCGACGACTACTCGCTCGAGACGGCGTCGCGAACCCTGCTCGGGCGCGGCAAGCGGATCGCGAAGACCGGCGGCAACCCGGCGCGCGAGATCCTGCGCATGTACCGCGACGAGACCGCGGCCTTCGTCGCCTACAACCGCGAGGACGCCGTCCTCGTGCAGGAGATCATCGCTCGCGAGTCGCTTCTCGATCTCGCGGTCGAGCGCAGCCTGCTAAGCGGAATGCAGCTCGACCGAGTCGGAGCGAGCATCGCCTCGTTCGATCTGCTCTACCTGCCGGAGCTGCGCCGCCGCGGCCGGGTCGCGCCGTCGGTCGAGCGCGAGCGCGAGCCGGGCCGCGTCTCGGGCGGCTCGGTCATGGACTCGCACCCCGGGCTGTTCCGGAACGTCGCGGTCTTCGACTTCAAGAGCCTGTATCCGAGCCTGATCCGGAGCTTCAACCTGGATCCTCTCGCGCACGCGTGCGCCGGCGCCGACGCGATCGAGGCGCCCAACGGCGCGCGCTTCTCGCGCTCGGAGTCGATCCTGCCCGAGATCCTGGAGCGCTTCGCCGCGCGGCGCGAGCAGGCCAAGCGGCGCGGCGATCGGCACGCCGATCTCGCGATCAAGATCATGATGAACGCGCTCTTCGGCGTGCTCGGCGCGCCGTCCTGCCGCTTCTTCGCGCCCGAGGTCGCAAACGCCATCACGGGCTTCGGCCGGCTCGTGCTCGAGCGCACGCGCCTGGCCTTCGAGCGCTGCGAGGCGCGCGTGCTCTACGGCGACACCGATTCGATCTTCGTGCTCGTCGACGAGCAGGCCACGCTCGAACGCGCCGTCGAGATCGCCGACCGGCTCCGCGCGCTGGTCCAGGCCGATCTATCGGAGCAGCTGCGCCGCGAGTGGGCGGTCGAGCCGCGGCTGGAGCTCGAGCTCGAGCACGTCTACGAGCGCTTCTACCAGCCGAGACTGCGCGGCGGCACCCAGGGCAGTCGCAAGCGCTACGCGGGGCTCTTGAACGGCAACCTGCACGTGGTCGGGCTCGAGGCCGTGCGCCGCGACTGGCCCGAGGTCGCGCGCAGGCTGCAGCGCGGCATGCTCGAGCGGCTGTTTCGCGACGAGCCGGTGGCGGAGTTCGTGCGCGAGGTGGTCGTGGATCTGCTCGCGGGTAGGCTCGATCGCGAGCTCGTGACCCGCAAGGCGCTGCGCAAAGGGGCGGTCGAGCGCTACACCGCGTCGACCCCGGCGCACGTCGAGGCGGCGCGGCGCTCGAAGGTCAAGGTCGGGCGGACCGTGGCTTACGTGATGACGCGCGGCGGACCGGAGCCGATCGGGCCCGACGGCGAGCTGCCGGCGGACCTCGACCGCGCGCACTACGTCGAGAAGGTGGTGAAGCCGATCGCGGAGTCGATCCTGTGCGAGCTCGGACAGAGCTTCGACGAGGTCACCGACTCGCCGCGGCAGCTGACTCTCTTGTGACCCGGCGGATGTCGACCACCGAGACGCCCTCGGCGGTCTCGATCTTCGCCACGACGTCGTGCTCGCCGCTGCCCAGCGGCACCTCGATCTCGCCCGCGCGCGCGCCCTCGAAGTCGCTCCAGGCGCGCTTCTGCAGATCGACGGAGATCCAGCCGTCGCGAAGCCCCACGTCGGTGCGCGCGCGCAAGCCCAGGTTCTCCGACTGCTCGTCGATCACCACCTCGGGCGGCGTGTAGCTCACGCGGGTCTCGGGGATCGGCACCTCGATCCGCCGCTGCGCCCAGGGGCCGAGCTGAGCGATCACGATCGTCTTGGGCTTCGCCGCGAGCGGTAGCGTGATCTGCTCGTGCGCGCCCGGCTCGAGCACCTCGAACGAGCGCGTCGCGCCGGAGACCGCGATCGTGAGTCCGCGTGCCGCGTGTCGGCCGCGATTGGTGAGCGTGAGCCGGGCTTCGGCCTCCGAGAGCCGCTCGACCTCGATCTCGAACTCGGGTGGCTGCACCGAGACGTCCAGCACCGAGCGCTGCTTCAGCAGCGGACGGTCGCCGGAGGCGACGAGCAGATCGATCGGATGGTGCTCGACCGAAATTCCGTCGGGCGGCAGGAGCTCGATCTCCGTCGTTACCGAGTCGCGGGCCGCGAGCTCGCCGAGTCCGGCGATCTTGTTGTCCAGATACAGCGCTCCGGCATCGAGCGCGAGCCAGACGTCCGGGAGCGCGAAGTCGTTGGGATTGGACACGGTGATCCGAACCGTTCCCGCCTCGCCCGAGACCAGCGTCGGCGCCTGCACGGCGACCCCGAGCGGGAGCGGAAGCGCCGAGTCGTCGGCGCCGCGCCGCGCCGACCAGCGCACGCCGAGCGGCTCCAGGTGCTTGGCGATGTTCTCGTACGCCTGCGCTCGCACGCGCGCCAGGCCGCGCTCGCCCGGCTCGCGCAGCAGGATCGCGCCGACCTCGACGGGAAACGCGTCGTCCTCGCCCGCGCCGCGCACGTACGGGACCGCGCCGGCCGGCACGTTCGCCAGCGACCCCAGGCGCGACGCCGCGACCGGGAACAGGCGGATGCGCGGCTCGACTCCCTTCTGGTTGATCGCGCGGTCGTCCGAGAGCAGGTACTCGGCGACGGTGAGCTTCAGCAGGTTCTCGTCCTTCATCGGCATGACCTGCTGCACCAGGCCTTTGCCGTAGGTCGTCTGGCCGATGATCGTGACGTTGCCGAGCGGCTCGAGCGCGCCCGAGATGATCTCGGCCGCCGAGGCGGTCTGCGGGTCGACCAGAATCGACAGCGGCATGTCGAACTCGATCGCGGGATCGGCGCTGATCCGGCTGCGCGCGTCCGGCGGCAGGCCGTCGCGCGTCACCGTTCGCACGATCGTGTGCGAATCGAGGAACTGGTCCACGAGCTGCGCCGCCGCGACCATGCTGCCGCCGGTGTTTCCGCGCATGTCGAGCACCAGGCCGTCGAGCGGGCCGAGCTCGGAGACGCGCTCCCGGAACTCCTGCGCGGTCTCGCGGCTCACCTGGTAGATCTGCGCGTAGCCGATCCGTCCCGCGCCCTGGAGCGTTCGCGATTCGACGCTCGGAATCATCACCTCGCCGCGGATGATCGAGACGTCGAGCCTCTGCTTCGGATCGCTTCCGCGCACCACGCCGAGCGAGATCGGCGTGCCGGCGCGCCCGCGGATGCGGCTCACGGCATCCTCGACCGAGAGCGGCTGGGTCGGGTCGCCGTCGATCGACAGGATCGCGTCGCCGTCGCGCAGGCCGCCCTTCTCGGCCGGGCTGCCCGGGAACACGCGCACCGCGATCAGGTCGCCGTCGCGCCGGCCGATCCGCGCGCCGACGCCCGAGAGCTTGCCCTCGAAGCGGATCCGGAAGTCCTCGCTGCCGCGTCCGGAGAAGATCGTCGAATAGGGATCGAGCGCGCCGAGCGCCCCGCGGAGCGCAATGTGCTCGAGGTCGTTCTCGGGATCGATCGGGTCGGGCAGGTGCTGCTCGGTGAAGCGGATCGCGCGCGCGAGCACGTCGCGGTAGCGCTCGGGGTCGAAGCTCGGGTCGAGCGGCACGCGCGCCGACTCGCCGTTCACGGTCAGCACGCCCTCGGCGGAGCCCTCCTCGCTGTCGAAGATCACCGAGTCGAAGCTCTGCTCTAGTGCGTCGAGCGCGCCGACCACCATGCGCTGGTCGAGCCGGTCCGGCCAAAGGTAGAAGCTTCCCGTCTGCGCCAGGGCGTCCTTGGTCACCACGAGCTGCGCCTGCTCCGACGGCAGAGTTCCCGCCGTCGCGCAGCCGACCGCAAACGCCAGCCCGACCAGCGGCAGGAGTCGGATCGCGCGGATTCGGGTCGGTGCGTCGGGTCGCGGAATCAGCATCGGGCGCCGAGTCTAGCGCGGGCCGGTCGCCGCGCGAGAAAGACCCGCTATCATGCGCCCCGGGCGCGTAGCTCAGTTGGTAGAGCAAGGGACTCTTAATCCCTCGGTCGGCGGTTCGAGCCCGCCCGCGCTCAGATCCGACGAGTCCCGCCGGGGAAAGCCCGGCCGCGCTCGAGACGATGAGAGGCGGACGTGTCCACCTCTTGTCGAGAATCGCGCGGTCCGCACGGTCTTCGCTGGCTTGCACTCGCGCTCTGCTTGCTCGCGGGGCCCTGCGCCCGCGCGGCCGAAGCCTCCGACGCCACGGGACGAGTGCGCCGCTCGTTCTACCTGGAGATGCGCGACGGCGTGCCGATCGCGGTCGACCTGTACCTGCCGGCGGGAGCGGGGCAGGGCGGGCGAGTTCCGGCGATCCTGCGCATGACGCGGTACTGGCGGGCCGTGCGCTACCGCGCGCTGGTCCGGCCGTTTCTCGACCGGCCCTCGGATGTCGCGCAGCGCTTCCTCGACTCGGGCTACGCCTGGATCGACGTCGACGTGCGCGGCTCGGGCGCCTCGGGCGGCGTGCAGGCGTCGCTCTGGTCGGACGACGAGGTCCGCGACGGCGCGGAGATCGTCGAATGGATCGTCAGACAACCCTGGTCGAGCGGGCTCGTCGGCGCGCTCGGCGACTCCTACGACGGAACCGCAGCCGAGCTCCTGCTCGCGAATCGCCACCCGGCGGTGCGCGCGGTGGCGCCGCGCTTCGCGCTCTTCGATGGCTACACCGACATCGGTTACCCGGGCGGCGTCCACCTGCACTGGTTCACCGAGACCTGGGGCCGCTTCAACGCCGCGATCGACCGCGGCGCTCTCTTCGCGGCGTTCCCGGCGTGGGTGCCGATCTTCGTCTCGGGGCCGCGGCCGGTCGACGGTCCCCGCGGAGCGCGGGCGGTCCGCTCCGCGCAAGCGGCGCACCTCGGCAACTTCGACGTCCACGCGGAGGCCCTCGCGACACCGTTCCGCGACGACCTCGCGCCGGGGCTCGGCCTGCGCACGGAGGACTGGAGCCCTTACGGCGCGCGGCGCCCGGCGATCGAGGCCTCGAACGCGGCGGTGTACAGCTACAGCGGCTGGCTCGACGGCGGCTACGCGCACGCGGCGATCAAGCGCTTCCGCACGCTCTCGAATCCCGGCCAGAGGCTCCGCCTCGGGCCCTGGAACCACGGCGGTGACCAGCACCTCGAGCCGCTCGAGCCGACGCGTTCGGAGGACTTCGACCACGCGGCGGAGCTGCTGCGCTTCTTCGACCCGCACCTGAAGGGCGCGCCTGCCGATGCCTCGCCGCCCGTCGCGTACTACACGACCGGAGAGCGGCGCTGGAAGCACGCGGACGCCTGGCCTCCGCCTTCGCGGCCGACGCGGCTCTACCTGGGGCCGGCCGGCGCGCTCGAGCCCGCGCCCAGCGCACCGCCCGCGGGCGACGACGTCTTCACGACCGATCCCGAGACCGGAAGCGGCGCGACCAGCCGCTGGCGTGGCCTGGCCGTGCCGACCTGGACGGAATACCCCGACCGCGCGGAGCGCGATCGACGCCTGCTCGTCTACGAGAGCGCGTCGCTTCCGCGCGATCTCGAGGTGACCGGCCATCCGCTCGTCCGGCTCACCGTGCGCTGCGACGCGGCCGACGGCGCGCTCTTCGCGTACCTGGAGGACGTCGATGCGCGCGGGAACGTCGGCTACGTGAGCGAGGGGACGATCCGCGCGCTGCACCGCCGGCTTCGGCCCGATCGCGAGTCGCCCTACGCGCTCACTGTGCCGTACCGCAGCTTCGACCGCGCCGACGCCGAGCCGCTCGTTCCCGGCGAGCCGGCCGAGCTGGTCTTCGACCTGCAGCCGATCTCGCACCTGTTTCGTCGCGGTCACCGGATCCGGCTCGCGATCGCGGGCGCCGATCGGGACCAGTTCGCGAGCCCGCCGGGCCCGCCCCCGACCTGGACCATCGCGCGGGGCGCCGACTCGTGGGTCGAGCTGCCGTTCGTGGACCGCGACGCGCCGGGCGCAGCGGAAACGGTGCACTGAAGCCCGGCCCCTGCGCTCGGCACGCCGTACCGGGCGCGATCTGCGGCGCGCCGCTCGCGGCACGCGCTTTGCTCTGGGGCTGGATCGATGCGGCGATCTACAATCCAGCGAGTCCGGCCCTGGCCCGCGATCCCGTCGCTCCAGCTTCTTTTCGCGTCTCAGGGCCGCTGTGGAGTGAAGCGGATGCCAATGCGCTGGGACGACTGGGACAAGCGCCGGGCGAGCGGCCGGAGCGGCCGGCCCGATTGGAGCCGACCCGGCGGGGTCGACGCCCGAGCGGCCCGACAGGCGGCGCGCGAGGCCGAGCGCGAGCGACGCCGCGCGCGACGGCGCGGCCGCGAGCTCTCTCCGGAAGAGGAGACCTGGCTCGAGGCGCGCCGCACGGCGGAGCACAAAATCCGCTTCATCCAGCACCTGATCTCGTACGTCCTCGTCATGGTATTGCTCTCCTGGATCCCGGGCGTGCGGTCCTACGTCGCGCCGATCGTGGCGCTCGCCTGGGGCATCGGCCTCGCGTCGCACTTCTTCCAGGCGATCGTCGCGCCGGACCTGCGCCGCAAGTGGGTGCGCGGCGAGGTCGAGCGGCAGGTCTCGCGGTCGGTCTCGCGCCAGCGCGTGGCGCTCGAGGACGAGAAGCTGCGCTCCCTCGAGGAGCTCTCCGCCTCGATCGCGCACGAGATCCGCAACCCCATCACCGCCGCGAAGAGCCTGGTGCAGCAGCTCGGCGAGGACCCCGGCTCCGCCGAGAACGTCGAGTACGCGCAGATCGCGCTGCAGGAGCTCGACCGGGTCGAGCGCTCGATCTCGCACCTGCTCCGCTACGCGCGCGAGGAGGAGATGCACCCGGAAAAGATGAAGCTGGTCGACGCCGCCGAGAGCGCGCTCGAGTCGCTTCGCGAGCGCTGCGCGAGCGCCGGCGTGAAGCTCGAGCGCGACTTCGACGTGCCGGGCGAGCTGGTCGGCGACCGCGAGCAGCTGCGGCGCGTCTTCATCAACCTGGTCGGCAACGCGCTCGACGCCTTCGCGGAGGCGAAGACGCAGGCCCCCGTGCTGCGGATCGCGATCGGCGAGAACCTGGGCGGCAACGAGGTCTGGGTGCGCGTGGCCGACAACGGCCCCGGTATGGATTCCGACACGCAGGCGCGAATCTTCAAGCCGTTCTTCACCTCGAAGGCGAACGGCACGGGGCTCGGGCTCGCGATCACGCGCAAGCTCGTGGACGCGCACGGCGGTGAGATCGAGGTGAGCTCGACGCCCGGCCAGGGCAGCGAGTTCACGCTGCACTTCCCCAAGCACGCCCAGCGACCCGAGGCGGCGCGATGAGCGCGCGCGTTCTGATCGTCGAGGACGAGAAGGCGATCCAGCTCGCGCTTCGCGGGCTGCTCCGCCGCGACGGCTACGACGTGGATCTCGCCGATACCGGCGAGGACGCGCTGCGCAAGCTCTCCGAGAAGCCCTACGACCTGGTGATCACGGACCTGGCGCTCGGGCGCGGGATCAGCGGCATGGACGTGCTTCGCGCCAGCAAGGAGGCGCGCGCGGAGACCGCGGTCGTGATGATCACCGCGCACGGCAGCGAGAAGGTCGCGGTCGAGGCGATGAAGCAGGGCGCCGAGGACTACGTGCCCAAGCCCTTCGACAACGAGGAGCTGCGCGTGGTGGTGCGCCGCGCGCTGGAGCGCACGCAGCTGCAGCGCGAGCACCGGCTTCTGCTCGAGCGTGTCGAGCGCGACCTCTCGTTCGAGAACCTGATCGGTCAGGGCCGCGCCATGAAGCAGATCTTCGAGACGATCCAGAAGGTCGCGGAGACCGATCTCTCGGTGCTCGTGCGCGGCGAGAGCGGGACCGGCAAGGAGCTGGTCGCGCAGGCCCTGCACCAGCGCAGTGCGCGGCGCGCGAAGCCCTTCGTGGCGGTGAACTGCGCGGCGATCTCGAAGGAGCTGGTCGAGAGCGAGCTCTTCGGCCACGAGAAGGGCGCCTTCACCGGCGCCGACGCCCGGCGCGTGGGCAAGTTCGAGGCGGCCAGCGGCGGCACGATCTTCCTGGACGAGATCGGCGACATGGCGCCCGAGACCCAGGCCAAGGTGCTCCGCGTGCTGCAGGAGAAGAGCTTCGAGCCGGTCGGCGGAAACCGCGTGGTGAACGTCGACGTGCGGGTCGTCGCCGCCACCCACCGCGACCTCGAGGGCGAGGTGAAGAACGGCCGCTTCCGCGAGGACCTCTACTACCGCTTGAAGGTGGTGGAGATGACGCTTCCGCCGCTCCGCGAGCGGCTCGAGGACGTGCCGCTTCTCGCGGAGCGCTTCGTGCACGCGCTCGCCGAACGGCTCGGGCGCGCGCCGAAGCACCTCTCGAACGCGGCGCTGGCGCGGCTCACCCGCCACGCCTGGCGCGGCAACGTGCGCGAGCTGCGAAATGCGATCGAGCGCGCCGCGGTGCTCGCGGGCGGCCCCGAGATCGAGGTCGCGGACCTGGCGCTCGAGGGCGAGGAGCTTCCGGCCGACGTCGGGACGAGCCTGTCGATTGGCGTGCCGTTCCGCGACGCGAAGCGGATCACGGTCGAGAGCTTCGAGCGCGCCTACCTGATGCGCGCGCTGAAGGAGCACGGCGGAAACGTCTCGCGCACGGCCGAGGCGATCGGAATGGTGCGCCAGAGCCTGCAGCAGAAGATCCGCGAGCTGGACCTGCGCTCCGAGGATTGGAGCGACGAGTCCGAATAGGAGAGACCCGATGGGAACGAACGGACACCGGGGAATCGTCGCCCGACTCCGCGATCTGGTGAACGGGGTCTTCGCGGTCTGGATGCGCGAGCGCGAGGTCGAGCGGCCCGACGCGGTCTACGAGCGCGTGATCGGCGAGCGCGTGCGCCAGTACGCGGAGCTGAAGCGCGCGGTCGCGGGCATCCTGTACATGCGCAACAAGATCGAGGGGGAGCTCAGCGGCCGCCGCTCGGAGCTCGCGCGCCTGCACGACGACATCGGCCGAGCCGTACAGCGCGGCGACGACGAGGTGGCACTGGTGCTGATCGCGCAGAAGGACGCGCTGCTTCAGGACTTGGAGCGCGGCCAGCGCGAGCTCGAGGAGGTCTCCGCGGAGTGCGAGAGCGCCAAGACCAATCTGGTGAAATTCCGCGCCGAGATCCGCAGCCTGGAGCGGGAGAAGGTGCGCATGCTCGCGCAGCTCGCGAGCGCGCGCGCGCGGCGCAGGATCCAGTCCGCGTTCGAGGGTCTTTCGACCGAGGGCGAGATGAAGGCGCTGGAGAGCGTTCGCGAGGAGATCGAGCGCCTGAAGGTCGAGAGCCGGATCGAGCTCGACATGGACTCGGGACTCGAGCGGCGCGTGCGCGCGATCCGCGACGAGGCGAAGCTCGATGCGGCCCGCCGCGAGCTCGACGAGCTCAAGCGGCGCCTTTCGCCCTCGCTCTTCGTGCCGGCCGCGGCGATGCGCGAGGTCGTGACGGTCCGCGCCGAGCAGCCTGCGGCCGCGAACGGCTAGGAGGCTCTGCTACTCTCCGCGCCGGCGGACGCAGCTCTTGCCGGGGTGGCGGAATTGGCAGACGCGACGGCCTTAGGAGCCGTTGCCGCAAGGCGTGCAGGTTCGACCCCTGTCCCCGGCAGCTCGAGTCAGGCTCAGCTCATGCCGCGCTGGTACGTGGCCATGTCGAAGTAGTCGCGCCACTCCTTGATCTTGCCGCCTTCCATCACGAAGACCCCCGTGCAGGGCAGGTCGACGCGCTTGCTCCCCGCTTGGGTGCGATCGACCCGCTCGGCGATCACCACGTTTCCCGAGGCGATCAGGTTGCGGATCTCCCATTCGGTCTTGGTCCACGTGGACAGGAAGCCGCGGATCAGGTTGCGCACGTTCTCGCGGCCCGCGACCGGCCCCATCGGCATGTTGTGGTAGATGCCGTCGTCGCTGAAGTACGCCACCAGCTCGTCGGTATCGAGGCGCGCCCACGCGCCGATGAAATCCCGGATCACCTGCTCGTTGCTCTTCATCGCCATCCCTCCGCGTCTTGCCGCACCGTGAATCGGATCCGGCCGGATTGCAAGTCGGCTAGCCGAGCCCGCCGAGCGCCGCGAGGCGCGCGACGATCGCCCGCGAGAGGCCGAGCTCGCAGACCAGCGCATCGGGGAGCTCGTCGGAATCGAGCGCGCGGCTCGTCACACCCGAGGCCGTCTTCTCGAAGCGGGTGTTTCCCGCGAACGAGACCAGCCGTCCCGGGAAGTTCTTCCGCACGTAGAGCGAGGCGTTGAAGACCGAGACCCCGCGCGAGATCTCGTAGCGCTCCAGATAGAAGGCCTCGTCCACCGGGTCGTCCATCAGCCGACACGGCATCGTGTCGGACGAGACGCTGCGCCCCCAGTGGATCGAGAGGCCCGCGTCGGCCGGCTCGAGCCGGATCGGATGCACGGCGTCGTCGAGCGCGGAAGGGCGGTGGCGCGAGAGCGGGATCGGAAGCTCGTTCAGGATCGAGGAGTCGACCAGCCACTCCTGGCCCGCGAGGCGCACCACCAGGCTTCCGTGGTTGGGCTCGCCGCGGTCGGCCATCGACGCGGGGATCCGCCGCGCCTCGAAGCCGCAGGCGCCGAGCAGCGCGTGCAGCGCGTTGCTCGACGGCCAGCAGGTTCCGCCCGCGCCGTGCTCGAGGAACGCCGAGAAGAAGTCCTCGGGCCGGCCGCCCGGGAGCAGTCCCGGACGGCCCTCGAGCAGCGCGATGCGCTTGCGGACGTTGTCGAACGGAACCGCGCGACACCAAGCGAGGTAGAGCCGCGAGAGCCCGGCGACGTCGATCTCGGGGTCGCTGGCGAGGCCGAGCTTCGCCAGCACGCGATCGACGAGCCCCGGCGCCAGCTCGCTCATGCTCCGGCGCGAATCACCAGCTCGCGCCAGGGTGCGCACGGGCCACGCACTGCATCTCCGCGAGCAGGCGGTCGAGGTGCTCGCTGTGCACGCCGCGCCGGCCGCCGCCGGTCGGGTACTCGGGATCGCCGGGGCGGCGCAGCCGGGCCGTCTCGATCAGGCGCGAGAGCTCCGCACCCCAGCTCGCCTCGGGCTCGGACTCGCGAAGCTCCGCCGTGAACGGCCAGAGCGCATCGAGCGCGGCCTGCATGCGCCGGTGGCTCTCGTCGCTGCCGTCGCCGAGGCGAACGAACCACTCGCGCGCGTGGCGCGCGTGGTAGCGGGTCTCTTTCGCCGCGCGAGCGCAGAGCTCGGCGAGCTCCGCGTCGGACGACGAGGCGAGCCGCTCGAGCTCGGGCAGCGCGGCGGAGTCGAAGAGCACCTGGCGCACGATCGTGTGCGCGAAGTCGAGGTCGGGCTGCTCGACGAGCAGGCAGTTGCGGAACTCCGTCGGGCCGCGCAGGAAGGCGAGCGCATCGGCGTCACGGCCGCGACCCTCGCGCGCGCCGGCGAGCCCGAGAAAACGCTCGGCCTGCCCGATCAGATCGAGGCTGATGTTCGAGAGCGCGATGTCCTCTTCCAGGATCGGCGCGTGCCCGCACCACTCCGACAGCCGGTGGCCGAGCACGAGCCGGTCGTCGCCGAGACGCAGCAGTGATTCGACCGTCGCCTTCATTTGCTCTTCCGCGCCTTCGGACCGCTGTAGAAGCGCGAATGGCGGTAGAGCTTCTCGGGTCCGGGCTCCAGGAACGACGCCGCGTCGGCGGTCGTGGTGGCGACGATCCGCTCCGACTCGACCACCCAGAGGCTGGCGATCGGACCGCGCCGCGCGTAGACGTCGCGCGCGGCCTGCAGCGCCAGCTCCCCGTCGGGCGCGTGCACGGAGCCCGCGTGCTCGTGCGGCGCGCCGGCCTTCTCCTGCACGAAGACCTCCCAGAGCGGCCACTGCGAGTCGGCGGTCGGCGGGCTCATTGCGGCCTCTTCTTCGCCCAGGCCTCGGCGGCCTCGCGCACCCAGCGGCCCTCTTCGTGCGCGCGCCTGCGCGCGGCGAGCCGGTCGCGATTGCACAGCCCTCCGCCGCGGATCACGCGCCAGAACTCGTCCCAGTCGATCGGGCCGATGCGCCAGTGGCCGGTCTTCGCGTCGAACTCGAGCCGGGGGTCGGGAACTTCGAGGCCGATCTCGTGGACCTGCGGAACGGCGAGGTCGACGAACCACTGCCGCAGCTCGTCGTTGCTCTTCACCTTCACGCGCCAGCGCAGCAGCTGCTCGCTGTGCGGCGAGGCGTCGTCGGGCGGCCCGAACATCATCAGCACCGGCCACCACCAGCGATCGACCGCGCTCTGCGCCATCTCGCGTTGCGCGGGTTTTCCCGCTGCGAGCACCGCGACCAGCTCGAAGCCTTGCCGCTCGTGGAAGAGCTCCTCCTTGCAGATCCGGATCATCGTGCGCGAGTACGGGCCGTAGGAGCACTTGGTGAGCGTGGTCTGGTTCACGATCGCCGCGCCGTCGACCAGCCAGCCGATCACGCCGACGTCCGCCCAGGAGAGCGTCGGGTAGTTGAAGATGTTCGAGTACTTCGCGCGGCCCGCGAGCAGGCTCGAGATCAGCTCCTCGCGCGTGACGCCCAGGGTCTCGACCGCGCCGTACAGGTACAGGCCGTGGCCGGCCTCGTCCTGCACCTTGGCGAGCAACGCCTGCTTGCGGCGGAGCGTCGGCGCTCGCGTGATCCAGTTCCCCTCGGGCAGCGTGCCGACGACTTCGGAGTGCGCGTGCTGGCTCATCATGCGGATCAGCTGGCCGCGGTAGGCGTCGGGCATCCAGTCGCCCGGCTCGATCGTCTCGCCCGCGTCGATTCGCGCCTGAAACGCCCGCTCGCGCTCCGCGTCGTCCATGCCGGCAGGGTACCATGGGCCGATGACACGCGAACACCTCCGGTACGAAGTCAGGGACGCCGTCGGACGGATCACGCTCGCCCGGCGGGACGTGCTGAACAGCATCAACTCCGCGCTCGCTCGCGAGCTGCGCGGCGTGCTCGACGAGGCCGCGCGCGACCCGGGCGTTCGCGCGCTGCTGCTCACCGGCGAGGGCCGCGCGTTCTGCGCCGGGCAGGATCTGGCCGAGATGCTCCCGCCCGACGGCTCGAAGGGCCTGGAGATCGGGGCGGCGATCGAGCAGAACTACAACCCGGTCGTGCGGCGACTGGTCGCTCTGGAGAAGCCCGTCGTCTGCGCGGTGAACGGCGTGGCCGCGGGCGCGGGGGCGAACCTGGCGCTCGCCTGCGACGTGGTTCTGGCCGCGAAGAACGCCAGCTTCATCCAGGCCTTCATCAACATCGGCCTGATTCCCGACAGCGGCGGCACGTTCTTCCTGCCGCGGCTGGTGGGGCTCGCGCGCGCGAAGGCGCTGATGCTGCTCGGCGATCGGATCACGGCGGAGCAGGCGCTCGGCTTCGGCATGATCTGGGCCGTGCACGAGCCGGAGCGGCTGCTGCCGGAGGCCGAGGCGCTCGCGCTTCGCCTCGCCGCGCTGCCCACCACCGCGCTCGGCCTGATCAAGCGCGCGACGAACGCGTCGCTCGCGAGCGACCTCGACGAGCAGCTCGATCGCGAGCGCGACCTGCAGGTGCTCGCGGGCCGGACGCACGACTATTCCGAGGGCGTGAAGGCGTTCCAGGAGAAGCGCAAGGCGCGCTTCACCGGCCGCTAGTCGACCGCGCGCCTCGCGATCCGGAAGCAGTAGCGCGTGCGCGGGTCCGGGAAGTCTTCGGGCAGGGTCTCGCGCGAGACGTCACAGATCGCGTCGGAGTCGATCGCGGCCGCGTCGAGCTTGAAGCGCCGGAAGTTGGTCGAGAACCAGAGCACGCCGCCGGGCGCGAGCCGGCGCAGCGTCGCGTTCACGAGCGCCGCGTGGTCGCGCTGCAGGTCCAGCGCCCCGCGCATCTTCTTGCTGTTGGAGAAGGTCGGCGGGTCGAGCACGGCGAGGTCGTACGGTCCGGTGTCGCGCGCGAGGAACTCCAGCACGTCGGCGCGGACCCACTCGTGCTGCGGCCCGGCCAGTCCGTTCAGCCGCAGGTTCTGCTCGGCCCAGTCCAGATAGGTTCTCGACAGGTCGACGCTCGTGGTCGATCTCGCGCCGGCCGCCGCGGCGTGCACGGTGAACGCGCCCGTGTAGCAGAACAGATTGAGGAAGCGCTTTCCCGCGGCCTCGCTCGCCACGCGCAGGCGCGTCTGGCGGTGGTCCAGAAAGAGGCCGGTGTCGACGTAGTCCGACAGGTTCACGCGAAAGCGCAGGCCCGCCTCGGTCACCGTGAGCTCGGCGCGCGCGTCGCCGAGCTTTCGGTACTGCGACGCGCCGGGCTGGCCCGCGCGGCGCTTGGCGAAGGCATCCTCGCGCGCGATTCCGAGCGCGCTCGCGGCCGCGGCGGTCATCGCGTCGATCCACGCGTCGTCGCGACTCGCGTCGCTCTCGCGTGCGTACACCGAAACGTGCAGGCGCCCCTCGTACGTGTCGATCACGAGCGGGATCTCGGGGATGTCGCAGTCGTAGAGCCGGTAGCAGGAGACGCCGCTGCGGCGCGCCCACTTCGCGAGGTGACGCGAACGCTTGCGCAGCCGGTTCGCGAGCATCTCGGCCTGCGCCTCGCTCAACCGAGCACGCCCTCCGCCTCGAGCGCGCGGATCTCTTCGTGGCTGAAGCCGTGCTCGGCCAGCGCCTCGCGCGAGTGCGCGCCGAGCTCGGGCGCGGGGCCGCGCGGCTCGATCCGGCTGTTCGCGATCGCGAGCGGCATGGCCACCGTCTCGAAGCGCCCCTCCTTGGGGTGATCGATCGGCGCGAACGTGCCGATCGCGCGCGCCTGCGGATCGGCGATCACCTCGTCCAGCGTCGCGACCGGCGCCCAGATCAGCTTGTGCCTATCGAGCTCGACCGCCCAGTGCCCGAAGTCCTGGCGCGCGAAGCGCTCGCCGATCGCGCTCGAGAGCTCGCGCGTGGCAGCGGTCCGCTTCGCCGGCGTGTCCCAGCGCTCGTCGGCTGCCCAGGCCGGCTCGCCGATCGCCGCGCAGACGCGCGGCCAGAACGACTGCGAGTCCGGGTGCACGAGCAGGATGTAGCGGCCGTCGCGCGTCGGGTAGGAGTTCCAGATCGGGTTCGGCGGCGCGGTCCGGTCGTGCCGGGGCGGGTGAGCCTTCGTGATCAGCGCGGCGGACAGGTCGCCCGCGATGGTCCACATCCCCGTGCCGTAGAGCGTGACGTCCGCGTACTGGGCAACGCCGGTGCGGTCGCGCAGGCGAAGCGCCGCGAGCGTCGCGAGCACCAGGTTCAGCGCCGTGGTGTGGTCTCCCTGCCCGCCGCGACAGAGCGGAGGCGCCGAGGGCGGCTCGCCGAGCGTCGCCATGATTCCCGAGCGCGCCCAGAACGCCGCGTAGTCGAAGCCCGGTCGCCAGTGCTCGGGACCGTGCGTGCCGTAGCCGGTGAGCGAGGTGTAGACGAGCCGCGGATTCGCCGCGCGCAGACGCTCGAAGTCCAGCCCGTACTTCTCGCGCCGCGGCTGGGTGAGATTCGTGAGGAACACGTCGGCGTCGCGCACCAGGCGGTGCACCACCTCGCGCGCGCGCGGCTTCTCGAGGTCGAGCACGAGCGAGCGCTTGCCGCGGTTGTCGACCTCGAAGGCGGTGTTCAGGTCGGTGTCGTAGCCGAGATTTCGCATCTTGAACGCGCGCAGCGCGTCGCCCTCGGGCGGCTCGATCTTCAACACCTCCGCGCCCATGTCGCGAAACAGCGCGCAGGCCGCGGGCCCGGCGACCCAGTTCGCGACCTCGACGACCTTCAGCCCCTCGCACGGAGACGTCATTCGCGGCTCTCCCCTGGATGGAGCGCCAGGTTACCCGAACGCCGGGCCTCGGAGCGGATCAGCGCGCCGCGCTGGATCGGCCAGCGGCCCGTTCGCCGAGCAGCTCGCGCGCGCGCCCGAAGCGCGCCTCCCACTCGCTGCGAAACGGTGTCGGCGAGGCGCCTGCGCCCTGCGGAACCGCGCGGAGCTCGTCGGCGGCGAGCCGGGCGTCGCGGTGCGCGCGTCGAAGCTCGGAGTCCGCGTCTGCCGGCAGTCGCGCGGGAAGACCGAGGAGCGCGTCGTCGAGCCTCGCGTTCCACCGCCGCGCCCAGATGTTCCAGGCCTCGATCTGTGCGCGAGCGGTGGCGTCGAAGTCGGGCGGCGCGTACTTCGGCTCGCCGAGCGCGCGCACCTCCGCTTCGCCCTCGTCGGCCAGGCGCGCGAGCCTGTGCGCTGCGTGCCGGACGCGGACCAGGTCGGCCGATTCGAGCCGCGTCGGGCGCGAGGCCGGTTCGATGGGAACCGTCGTCGCGTCGGCTCGACCGAGCCACGGCGCGGGCGCGAACAGCGCGTCGCGCGACTTCTCCCACTCCGCGCGCACGAGCCCGAGATCGGGAAGGGAGTAGCCCGCGTCGCCGAGGCCCGAGGCCAGGCCGACCGCTTCGTACAGGCGAAGCCCGCGCTGGCGGGCGAGCGGGTGCGCCGCGGACTGCGCGATTTCCTGAGCCAGCTCCTCGAGCGCCGCGGCGACGCGGTCGCCGTCGCCGAGCGCGGCGGGCGTCGCGCGATAGAGCAGGGTCTCGACCGCGCGGATCTGTGCGCGGTACGGCTCGGGGTCGAGGCGATCGGGACCGCGCGCGCCTCCGAAGAGGACCGAGATCGCGACCGCCCAGAGCGCGATCAGACCGGCGATGAGCAGCGCGGCGCGCGACATGCCGGCTCTCGCGTCGGCCGAGCCACCGCGGAACTGAAGCGGTGCTTCAGCGCGCGCCCGCGAGCGGAGTCGGCGCGTCGAGCCAGATCGTCTCGCCGTCGGCGAGGGTCCAGAGCACGCGCGCGCTCGAGATCTCGTGCGGCTCGAGTTCGAAGAGATCGCGGTCGAGCACGACCAGGTCCGCGGCCATTCCCGGCGCGAGCCTGCCACGCTCGCGCTCCTCTCCGTCGAGCCAGGCGCCGCCGCGCGTGTACGCGGCGAGCATCTGCGCCAGGTCGGCGCGCTGCTCCGGGAGCCAGCCGGGGCCGGGCCCGGAGTCGTCCGCGCGCCGGGTGACTCCGACCTCGATCGCGGCGAGCGGATCCGCGGAGCTCACGGGCCAGTCACTCCCTGCCGCGACGACGTCTGCGTTCGCGAACAGCGATCCGATCGGGTAGAGGTCGAGACTCCGCTCGTCGCCGATCAACGGGATCGTGAGCTCGGTGATGTATGGATCGGCCTGCGCCCAGAGCGCCTGCACGTTCGCCGCGACGCCGAGCCCTGCGAAGCGCATCAGATCGTCCGCGGCGACCAGCTGCAGGTGCGCGATCGTATGACGCGTGCCGCCCGCCGGAGCTGCGGCGCGTGCTCGTTCGACGGCGTCGAGGCCGATTCGCGCGGCGCGGTCGCCGATCGCGTGCATGTGCACCTGGAAGCCGGCGGCGTCCAGGCGCGCGACCAGCGCGTCGAGAGCGTCCGGGGCCAGGAGAGTCGATCCCCGCTCGTCCCCGCCCTCGTACGGCTCGATCAGGGCCGCGGTGCGCGCCTCGATCACGCCGTCGAGGAAGAGCTTCACGGCTTCCGCGCGAACCCGATCGCCGTGCGCGCTTGCCCGCGCGGCCTCGAGCGCGGGCAGGGGATCGACGGACGCGAAATCCGGCGGCAGCGCGAGCGCGGCGCGAACGCGAGGGCCGGGCGCTCCGCTCTTCCCGTAGGCAAGATAGGCGTCCCAGTAGGCGGGCGTCGCATTCGCCTCGTGCGCGCAGACCACGCCCAGCCGCGCCAGCTCGGCGAGCCCGCGGCCCAGCGCCAGCTCCAGATCCTGCGCCGTGGTCGCGGGAGCCGCGCGTGCGACCAGCTCCATGGCCGCCTCGCGAAGCGTGCCGCTCGGCTCGCCGCTGCTCGGATCGCGCTCGATCCGACCGTTCGCAGGGTCGGGTGTGTCGCGAGTGACTCCGGCGGCCGCGAGCGCGCGCGAGTTCGCCCAGGCCGAGTGGCCGTCGGCGCTGCGGAGCAGCGCGGGCCGATCGGGGACGAGCGCGTCGAGGAGCTCGGCACGCGGATTCGCGGCGCCGAAGACCGGCAGCTCCCAGCCGCTGCCCTCGACCCAAGCTCGTCCGCGCTGCGACTCCGCGCAGTCGCGAATTCGCCCCTCGAGCGCGTCTCGGTCGCTGATTCCCGCGAGCGGGCAGCGGATCGCCGCGAGCCCGGCCGAGATCGGGTGCACGTGCGCGTCGTGGAAGGCCGGCAGGACCAGACGTCCGCCGAGCTCGACCGATCGCGTGTCCGCGCCGATGTACGGCGCGATTCCCGAATCGGGCCCGACGTAGGCGAGCTTGCCGCTCCGGATCGCGAGCGACTCGGCGCGCGCCGCGCCCGCCTCGCCCAGGTACACCGAGCCGTGGCGCAGCACCAGGTCCGCCGGCTCGGGCCCGGAGAGCCGGGCGCAGCCGATTCCGAGCGCGGCGAGGATCGTGGCGAGGCGCTTCACCGAGGCGAGTCTATCCCGCTCCGGCGGGCACGAGCTTCGCGAGCGATGGCGCCAGCACCCGGAAGATCTGCGCCGGAAGCGAGCTCGTGAAGGCGAAGCCCGCGGCTTCGGGGCCGTGCACGAAGGCGGTGACCACGCCGTAGTAGCGGTCGTCGATCAGGAAGACGAAGGTCGCGGTGCGGTTCACGACGCGCGACTCGAGCAGCGTCCCGCCCGGCCCGAAGATCTTGTAGCGGTGGTCGCCCGTGCCGGTCTTTCCCCCGACCACCGCAGGCCGGCCGTCGCCGGCCACGAGCGCGCCACGCGCGCGGACGGCGGTGCCGTGCTCCACCACGTCCACCATCGCCAGCCGAAGCGCAGCGGCGACGGCTTCCGGCATCACGCGCACGCCTTCGGTCGGCGCCGGGGCGAGCACCGTCTCGTAGGGCGTGTCGCCGGCGAAGCGGAGCCGTGCGATGCGCAGCGCCGGCACGCGCAGGCCGCCGTTCGCGATGATCCCGGCCAGCTCGGCCAGTGCGGACGGGCGGTCCGCGGCGCTTCCGATCGCGGTCGCCAGCGACGGGACGAGCGAGTCGAATGGATAGCCGTGCGCCTGCCAGTTCCGGTGCACCTCGAGGAAGGCCTCGATCTCGAGCAAGCTGCGGATGCGGCGATCCTGCGCGCGCTTCCGGTGGCGGCTGAACAGCCACTGGTACACCGAGATGCGTTGCTCCGAGCTGGCCTCGAAGACCTGCCGGAGCGTCGTGTCGGGGTGCGAGTCGAGGTACCCGACCAGCCAGAGCTCGAGCGGGTGGACGCCGGCGATGTAGCCCTGGTCCGCGAGCGAGAAGCGCGCCGGGGAGTAGCTCTCGTACAGCTTGCGCTCGATGCCCGGCGCGAGCTTTCCCTCGGGAAGCTGGGCGCGGATCGCGGTCTGGAACGCCTCGAAATCCATCTCGGGCGATGCCGCGCGGAGCGCCATCGCGACGCGACGCGGTGTGACCCTCACGCCGCGCAGCAGCGCGGCCCGGCGCTCCTCGGCTTGCTTGCCGTGATACTTGCGCCAGAAGCTCTCCAGGTAGATCCGGCCCTCCTGGTCGGCGAAGCGCCTCAGGTACTGCTCGCGGCGCGGGTCGCGCGGATCCTTGAGCAGGGCGGCGCTCGAGCCCGGCGCCTGGTGGATGTAGTAGTTCACGACGTCGCGCATCAGCCGGATGAAGACGAGATTCACCGAGAGCGTGAAGGCGCTGCGCACCGAGAGCACCCGCTCGTCGTCCTCCTCGTTGAAGTTCCCGAAGTGGTGCTGTCCGCCTCCGGTGTAGAAGGTCTCCCAGGGGCTCGCGGAGTAGCGGCGCTCGAGCGCGGCCTCGAGCAGCCCGGGGAGCGGAAGTCCCGGCCGCGAGATCAGCTGGTCGATCACGAAGCGCGTGATCCGGTCGGCCGGCTCGACCTCGATCGCGGCGAGCGTCTCGCGGTGCTCGCCGGCGAAGCGCGAGTGGAGCTCGGCGACGATCTCGAGATACGTGGCGAGCGTGCGCAGCTTCGCGGTCGAGCCGAGGTCGAGCTTCACGCCCTCGTTCATGTCGAGCGGCTGGTCGGAGTTGTCCGCTTGAACCAGAAGGTGATTCTCGCCCGGCCCGCGCTCGTAGAGCGAGAAGCTGTAGGTCAGCTTCGACGGGTCGCCGCGCTCGAGCAGGTTCTTGGCCAGGAAGCCGGCCTCGCGCGCGCGCTCGGGGTCGCGAAGCGCGCGAAGCTCGCGGGTGATCTCGTCCTGGAGCGAGGGGATGACGGTGGTCTCGACGTCGAGATCGAGGCGATCGAGCGCGTAGTAGTCGGAGAGGCCGAGCAGCGCGACCAGTCGCGCCCGTACGGCGCCGGCGGATTTTCGCTCCTCGGCGGGAAGCGGCGCGGCGTCCTCGCCGCGCCGGCGCAGGTCGAGCTCGGTGGCCAGCGCTGCGTCGCGCAGATCGGTCGGGATCGCCCCCGCGTCGGCGAGCAGACGCAGATACGTGTCGGTGCGCGCTTCGAGCGCCTTCGGATCCTGGATCAGGTAGTAGGACGGTCGGCCGGCCGAGAGCACCAGCGAGAGCGCCCGTTTGTAGGCGCGCGCGCGCGTCTCGAGGTCGTGCGGCGAGCCCGGAAGGCTAGCGGTCCGCAGGATCTCGTTGGTCCGCGCGAAATCCGCGCCGTACCAGATCGAGAGCGCGTCGCCCAGACCGATCACCTCGCCGCGCGGCGGCGCGGCGGCGAGCGGGATCGAGTTCACGTAGTCCAGCACGATCCGGCGCCGCGCGGCGGTCGTGTTCTCGCCGTCCTGGTAGGCGCGCAGGCTCGCCGAAGCCATCTGGCGCAATTTCTCGCCCGGGGAGCTGGTGAGCCCGCGCGGCGAGTGGCGGAACTTCTCGATCTGCGTCGCGAGCGTGCTGCCCCCCGAGCGGTCGGCCTCGGCGCCGGCGACCTGGAGCGCGCGCGAGAGCGCGGCGCGCCCGAGCCGGTCCCACTCCACCGCGGGATTTCGACGCGGGTAGCGGTCGTCGAGAACCTCGCGGTTCTCGACGAAGACGAGCGCGTCCACGACCGCCGTCGGCACGTCCTCGAAGCGCTCGTAGCTGTGCTCCGGGAAGCGGGTTCCGAACAACACCGCCCCGTCGCGCCCGACGATGCGCAGGCCGGCGCGGTCCTTCTCGCGGTACGCGGGCGAGATGCCCCAGTCCTCGAGCTGCTCGAGCCGCGGGGAGTGCTGCGCCTGGGACTCGATCTCGAAGCCCGAGGCGACCAGCCGCGCGACGAAGTCGGGCAGGCCGGTGTAGCCGAGCCGCTCGTCGTAGGGTCCCGAGTCCGGAAAGCGGATGCTCGGGCTGGGCCCGGGCTCGAGCCGGAACGTCGCCTCGCGCGCGAGCTCGGCGAGCTTTCGCGCCTGGAACTCGGACGTGCGCAGCTCCTCGAGCAGAAGCAGCGCGCATAGCAGCGCGGCTGCGAGCAGCAGGAGAGCCAGGACCCAGCGCCAGCGCACGCGCAAGCGCCGCGGCTTGCGCGCGCGCTCGCGTTCGGCCTGCGGCAGCGAGGTGCCGGAGCGCGATCCTGGAACTGGCAGCGACGGCAGCATCGGCGCGGATCCATCCTCGGGGCAAGACTCTCCTGCCGCTTCTGAGTGGCGTTCCGGCTCGACGCGTGGCGCGCCCGCCCGAGAGCTCATCGCGCGCTCACCCGCGTCGGCGCGCGCGCTGCCTGCGCGCTGCCGCTATCCTGCGCGCCCGTGATCTCGCGCCGGATGTTCTCGCTGCGCACCAGCTGGGAGCTCGCGCCGAACGCGCTCTCCCGCGCGCTCGCGGATCGCCGAGCCAGTGGCAGGGCCTTCGTCGATCTCACCATCACCAACCCGACCGCGGTCGGCTTTCGGTATCCACGCCAGTTCTACGAGCACCTGCTCGACGCATCGAGCGCCGCCTACGAGCCGGAGCCGTTCGGCCTCGGGTCCGCGCGCGAGGCCGTTGCAGGTTACTACCGTGGTCGAGGTTGCGCATGCGATGCCGAGCGCGTCTGGCTGACCGCGAGCACCAGCGAGGCCTTCGCGCAGCTCTTCGCACTTCTCTGCGACCCGGGCGACGTCGTGCTGGTGCCGCGGCCCGGCTATCCGCTGCTCGAGTACCTGGCTGCGCTCGCGGACGTTCGGCTGGTCCCGTATCCGCTCGGCTACGACGGCCGCTGGTTCGTGGATCTCGAGTGCCTGCGCGAGCGGATCTCGGAGCATCCGCGCGCGCGAGCCGTCATCTGCACTGCGCCGGGGAATCCGACCGGCGCGTACCTGGCGCCGCACGAGCTCGAGGCGATCGACTCGCTCTGCGCCGAGAACGGGCTCGCGCTCCTGGTCGACGAGGTCTTCGCGGAGCTCCCGCTGCGCGAGACTCCGGAGCGAGCGCGTTGCGCGGTCGGCGAGCGGAAGGCGCTCGGGTTCGTGATCTCGGGGCTGTCGAAGCTCGCGGCGTTGCCGCAGCTCAAGCTCGCCTGGGGTGTGATCTGCGGGCCGCCGGACGCGGTCGCGTCCTCGCGCGAGCGCATGGCCGTGATCGCGGATACGACCCTCTCCGTGTCCACCCCGGTCCAGCGCGCGCTGCCGCGAATCCTGGCCGAGTCGGGGCAGATGCGCGCGCGGATCCGAGCTCGAACGACCGCCAATCTCGCGACGCTGCGCGGCGCCCTCGCGGGCGGAGCGGCCAGCGTGCTCGATGCGGAAGCGGGCTGGTCGGCGATCGTCCGGCTGCCCCGACTCGACGGCCTCGATGACGAGGGGTGGGCGCTTCGGCTGCTCGACGCCGCGGACGCGCTAGTCCACCCGGGCGCGTTCTACGACCTCGACGGCTGCCATGTCGTGGTGTCGCTGCTCGGACCGAGCGACGAGTTCGCGCGAGGAGCGCAGTCGCTGGCGTTCGAGGTGGCCTCGCGGACCTCCGCGCCGCCCGTCCGTCTCCCGGCTTGAGCGCCTCGGCGCGTACCCTATCATGGGCACGGCGCCGGACCGGACACGTTTTCAGGCTTGGGAGCGAGGCGAGATGAACGTCAGCGTCGAGGAAACGGGGCCGGTCGAGCGTTGTCTGCGCATCGAGATCCCCACCACAGAGGTCGATGCGGCCTTCGAGGCCACCTTCCGCGCGATCCGCCGCAACACCCAGATCCGGGGCTTCCGCCCGGGCAAGGCGCCGCGCGAGGTGCTCGAGCAGCAGTTCGGCGAGCAGGCCTCGGGGGAGGTTCTGCAGCGGCTGGTCGAAGGGACGCTCTTCAAGGCGATCGAGCAATCGCGGCTCGACGTGCTCGGCGAGCCGCGGCTCGACGCGGGCGAGCTGCCGAAGCCAGGGACCCCGTATGGCTACAAGGCGAACGTCGACGTTCGCCCCGCCATCGAGGTCGTGGCGGTCAGGGGCCTCGCGCTCCAACGGCCCGTCGTTCCCACGCCCGAGAAGGACCCCGTCGAAGCCCACATCGAGGATCTGCGCCAGCGCCACGCACAGGTCGTCGAAGAGGAGGCGGGGGTCGCGGCCTCGGCCGGCCATCTGGCCGAGATCAACTACGTCGGCACGGTCGACGGCGTTCCCTTCGAGGGCTCGAGCGCCCAGGAGTCGCAGGTCGAGCTTGGCGCCGGCCGGACGTTCGGCGGCTTCGAAGACCAGCTGCTCGGGCTTCGCGTGGGCGACGAGCGCGGCTTCGACGTCACGATGCCGGAGGACCAGGGGGACGAGAAGCTGCGCGGCAAGGTCGTCCACTTCGAGGTCAAGCTCGTGGCGTTGAAGCGCCGCGAGCTCCCGGAGCTCGACGACGAGTTCGCGAAGGACGTGTCGAACTTCGAGACGCTCGCGGAGCTCCGCGCGGATCTCGAGCGCAGGATCCAGGAGGGCCGCGCCGCGGAGCTCGCGCGGATGGAGCGCGCCGCGATCGTGCAGGCGCTGGTCGATGCGAACCCGTTCCCGGTTCCGACCGCGCTGGTGGAAGCCCAGCTTCGCGCGCGGATCGAGCGCATGCTGGCGCAGTTCGGCGGCGCGAAGCTCGATCGCGAACTGGTGCTCTCGCTCGCGCAGCGCTGGGAAGAGGAGCTGCGCCCGCAGGTCGAGCGCGAAGTCCGGCTCGCGCTGCTCGCGCCGGAGATCGCCAAGCGCGAGTCGCTCGAGGTCGCCGACGAGGAGATCGATGCGCAAGTCGCTCGCATCGCCGAGGCAAATCAACGCAAGACCTCCGAGGTGAAGCGCGAGTACCGGGAGCGCGGACTGCTCGAGGCCGTTCGCGCCGGGCTGCTCGAGGAGAAGGTGGTTGAATTCGCGCTTGCCGCGGCTAACGTGTCGGATGGGTAAACGTGCGGAATTCAATCGGAAACTGACTTGCCGCCGAGCTTCGGGGTACAGGGCGCGAGAGGCCGATCCGCTAGACTAGGAGCATGTCGTTGCTGATTCCCATGGTCGTCGAGCAGTCCAGCCGAGGCGAGCGCGCCTATGACATCTACTCGCGCCTGCTTCGCGATCGCATCATCGTGCTCGGCAGCGCCATCAACGACGACGTCGCCAATCTGATCATCGCGCAGCTGCTCTTCCTGGAGGCGGACGACCCCGAGAAGGACATCTTCGTCTACATCAACTCGCCCGGCGGCGAGGTGAACGCGGGGCTGGGCATCTACGACGTGATGCAGTACGTGAACCCCGACGTGCAGACGATCTGCATGGGGCAGGCGGCCAGCATGGGGGCGGTGCTGCTCGCGGCGGGCACGAAGGGCAAGCGCTCCTGCCTGCCGCACGCGCGCGTGATGATCCATCAGCCTTGGGGTGGGGTGCAGGGCAAGAGCACCGACATCCAGATCCACGCGAAGGAGATCCTGACGCTGCGCTCGACCCTGAACGACATTCTCGGTCATCACTGTGGAAAGGGCGCCGATCAGCTCGAGCAGGACACGGAGCGAGACCGCTTCATGTCGTCGCGCGAGGCGCTGGAGTACGGAATCGTCGACCGCATCATCTCGAAGCACGAACGTCCCTCGAGCGGGGGCGCGGAGGGGAAGCCGACCGGATGAAGAAGAAGGAAGAGGGAACGAATCTCGCGTGCTCGTTCTGCGGGAAGTCGCAGAAAGAGGTGAAGAAGCTCATCGCGGGCCCGACGGTCTACATCTGCGACGAGTGCATCGAGCTCTGCAACGACATCATCGCGGAAGAGACCAACCGCGATGCCGAGCCGGGCGGCTCGACCGTTCCCAAGCCCAAGGAGATCAAGGGCTTCCTCGACCAGTACGTGGTCGGTCAGGAATCGGCGAAGAAGATCCTCTCGGTCGCGGTCCACAACCACTACCGGCGGATCGAGAACCAGTCGGTGGTCGGCGACGTCGAGCTGCAGAAGTCCAACATCCTGCTGCTCGGCCCGACCGGCTGCGGCAAGACGCTGCTCGCGCAGACGCTGGCGAAGATCATCGACGTGCCGTTCACGATCGCCGACGCGACCACGCTCACCGAAGCAGGCTACGTCGGTGAGGACGTCGAGAACATCATCCTGAACCTGCTCCAGGCGGCGAATTACGACGTCGAGCGCGCGCAGCGCGGCATCGTCTACATCGACGAGATCGACAAGATCGCGCGCAAGAGCGAGAACCCGTCGATCACCCGCGACGTCTCGGGCGAAGGCGTGCAGCAGGCACTGCTCAAGATCATCGAGGGCACGATCGCCAACGTCCCGCCGAAGGGCGGCCGCAAGCATCCGCAGCAGGAGTTCGTCCAGGTCGACACGACCAACATCCTGTTCATCTGCGGCGGAGCCTTCCACGGCATCGAGGACGTGATCGAGCGGAGGATCGGCGTACAGGGGCTCGGCTTCGGCGCGGAGCTGAAGCGCAAGCAGCGCAAGATGGGCGAGCTGTTCCGGCACATCCAGACGCTCGACCTGCTGAAGTTCGGGATGATCCCCGAGTTCGTCGGCCGCCTGCCGGTGGTCGCGACGCTCGAGGAGCTTTCCGAAGAGGCGCTGCACAAGATCCTGACCGAGCCGAAGAACGCGCTCGTGAAGCAGTACCAGAAGCTGCTCGAGCTGGAGGGCGTGAGCCTGCGCTTCAGCGAGGGGGCGCTGCGCGCCGTCGCGCAGGAGGCGATCAAGCGCAAGTCCGGCGCGCGCGGTCTGCGCTCGATCCTCGAGAACATGATGCTCGACATCATGTACGACATCCCGTCGCGCGACGACATCGCCGAGGTCATCATCAACGAGGAGGTCGTTCGCCACGGGGCGGAGCCGATGATGGTCTACGCTCCTCGGGCTGAGAGCGCGTAGCGCTCGCGCACAAGCAAGGAATCGGCCATGGCCTTCTTCAAGGGTGACGACGAGAAAGACGGTGGCGCGAGCCAACCGGGCAAGTCGGAGCTGATCCCGCTGCTGCCGCTGCGCGAGATCGTGGTGTTTCCGCACATGGTCGTGCCGCTCTTCGTGGGGCGCGAGAAGTCGGTTCGAGCGCTCGAGCGCGCGATGGCGGGCGACCGCACGCTCATGCTCGCGGCGCAGAAGGACGCGAAGTCCGACGACCCCGGACGCGCGGAGATCCACGAGCTCGGAACGCTCGGCTCGATCGTGCAGCTGGTCCGCCTGCCCGACGGCACCGTGAAGGTGCTCGTCGAGGGGAAGAAGCGCGCGCGTGTGCGCGAGTGGGGCGAGGGCGACGACTTCCTCTCGGTTCGCGTCGAGGCGATCGAGGAGAACGAGGAGACCACGGTCGAGACGGAGGCGTTGATGCGCTCGGTGAACGCCTCCTTCGAGAACTACGTGAAGCTCAACAAGAAGGTTCCGGCCGAGACGGTCACGACCGTCGCGAGCGTGACCGATCCCTCGCGCCTGGCCGACATCGTCGTCGCGCACCTGAACCTCGGCTTCGAGGAGAAGCAGCGGATTCTCGAGATCACCGGCGCCCGCGCGCGGCTCGAGGAGATCTACGCGCTGATCCAGGGCGAGATCGACGTCCTGCAGGTCGAAGGCCGGATCCGCTCGCGCGTGAAGAAGCAGATGGAGCGCTCGCAGAAGGAGTACTACCTGAACGAGCAGATGCGCGCGATCCAGAAGGAGCTCGGCGAACGCGACGAGTTCAAGAACGAGATCCAGGAGCTCGAGGAGAAGCTCTCCGAGCACGCGCTGCCGGATCACGCCGAGGAGCGTTGCAAGAAAGAGATCCGCAAGCTCAAGATGATGTCGCCGATGTCCGCCGAGGCGACCGTCGTGCGCAACTACATCGACTGGATCCTTTCGCTGCCTTGGGAGAAGTACAAGGAAGAGAAGACCGACGTGAAGGAGGCGGAGCGGATCCTCGACGGCGATCACTTCGGGCTCGAGAAGCCCAAGGAGCGCATCCTCGAGTACCTCTCGGTCCGCGCGCTCGTCGGCCACATGAAGGGTCCGATCCTGTGTCTGGTCGGGCCTCCGGGCGTTGGCAAGACGTCGCTCGGCCGTTCGATCGCGCGAGCGACGGATCGCGACTTCGTGCGCGTCTCGCTCGGTGGCGTTCGCGACGAGGCGGAGATCCGCGGTCACCGCCGCACCTACATCGGTGCGCTGCCCGGAAAGATCATCCAGGGGCTGAAGAAGGCGGGCACCGGCAACCCGGTCTTCCTGCTCGACGAGGTCGACAAGATGTCGACCGATTTCCGCGGCGACCCGTCGTCGGCGCTGCTCGAGGTGCTCGATCCGGAGCAGAACAGGACCTTCGACGACCACTACCTCGATCTAGAGTACGACCTCTCGAAGATCCTGTTCATCACCACCGCGAACACGCTCTCGACCATCCCGCGGCCGCTGCAGGATCGCATGGAGATCATCCAGCTCCCCGGCTACATCGAGGAAGAGAAGCTCGAGATCGCCAAGCGCTTCCTGGTGACCAAGCAGATCAAGGACCACGGGCTCGAGGGGAGGGCGATCGAGTTCACCGACGCCGGGCTCTACGAGATCATCCGCCGCTACACCAAGGAAGCGGGCGTGCGCTCGCTCGAGCGCGAGATCGGCGGCATCTGTCGGAAGCTCGCACGCGAGGTCGTCTCGAGCTCGACGCCGATCCACGCCGTGATCGGGCCGAAGCAGGTGCGCAAGTTCCTCGGCGTGCCGAAGTACCGGTTCGGCAAGCGCGAGGAGCACGACCAGGTCGGCATTGCCACGGGGCTCGCGTTCACCGAGGTGGGCGGGGAGCTCCTGACGATCGAAGCGCTCGTCACCGCCGGCAAGGGACGCATCCAGGTCTCCGGGCACCTCGGCGACATCATGAAGGAATCCGCGCAGGCGGCGCTCTCCTACGTGCGCCGGCGCGCGAAGCAGCTCGGCCTGGCGCGCGACTTCTACCAGAAGGTCGACCTTCACGTTCACGTTCCCGAGGGCGGCGTGCCGAAGGACGGCCCGTCCGCCGGAATCACGATGGCGACCGCGCTGATCTCGGCGCTCACCGGAATGGCCGTGCGGTCGAACATCGCGATGACCGGAGAGATCACGCTTCGCGGACGCGTGCTTCCGATCGGCGGTCTCAAAGAGAAGCTGATCGCGGCGGACCGCGGCGGCATCGAGACCGTGCTGATCCCCAAGGAGAACGAGCGCGATCTCAAGGAGATCCCGGTCAAGGTGAAGCGGCGCCTGCAGATCGTGCTCGTCGAGAGCATGGACGACGTACTGCGCCACGCACTCAAGTTCGAGAAGCGCGCCTCGCTCGACGACACCCGCCCCGAGTACCCGCTCGAGGAGATCTTCGAGGACCTCCCCGGCGAGACCCCCGCCAACGTCAACTGACGCAGCGAGGCGAAGCCGAGCGCGATGAGCCAGAATCGCGAGGGTGCGGCAACGCGAGAGCGCGGAGCGGGCGGCCGCCCGCGCGCGGAGCGGCAAGCCGCGAAGCGGCGCGCAGCGAGGCGAAGCCGAGCGTAGTCAATCAGTCCGGGCGGATAGCTCAGCGGTAGAGCGGCGCCTTTACACGGCGCGGGCCGGGGGTTCGAATCCCTCTCCGCCCAGACCGCGCCCGGGTTTGCCAAGCTCGAGCGCCTTCGGTAACTAGATCGCCGGCTTGGGGCGGTAGTTCAATTGGTTAGAGCACCGGCCTGTCACGTCGGAAGTTGCGGGTTCGAGTCCCGTCCGCCCCGCCAAGCGACGCTCTATGACCCCGGTCATAGGCGGCGCGCGCTGCTCGGATGATGGTGTCGGCGTGAACCGCGCCGCGCCCACTCCGGAGCCGACGCCTCCGGCGGATGCCGCGGGCCAGACCCACTCCGGCGTACCGGTGGAGCCGTTCTATCGGCCGGAAGATCTCGCTGGCTCGGACTACGCTTCGCGCCTAGGCGATCCGGGCGCCTATCCCTTCGCGCGCGGGGTCCGGCCGCCGTCGACGGTGCGCCGCGGCTGGGTCCAGCGCGAGCTCTCCGGCGAGGGAGACCCCGCGCGCTCCAACGCGCAGCTGCGGCAGCTGCTCGCGCACGGGCAGAGCGGGCTCGACGTGATCGGCGACGCGCCGACGATGGCCTGGATGGATCCCGATCACGCACTCGCGCGCCACGCGATCGGCACGCAGGGAGTCTCGCTCTGCCGGCTCGACGACTTCGACGAGCTGTACCGCGGCCTGCCGCTCGGCGAGATCACCCTCTCTCATTCGCTGCCCGCGCCGATCACTGTCGCGGCGCTCTGGTGCATCGCGCGCCGGCGCGGCGTCGCGCCCGAGCGGCTGCGCGGCTCGGTGATCCAGACGCCCTATTTCTGCGAGGACACCGGCTACGCGGTGCACATGCCCTTCGAGCTGCGGCTGCGGCTCGCCGCGGACTCGATCGCATTCAGCGCCGAGACGATGCCGCGCTTCCACGCCTTCCTGGAGGACACCTACTACATCAGCGACGGCGCGCTCGATGCGGTGGACGAGATGGCCTTCGGCTTCGTCGAGACCCGCGGCCTGATCCGCGAGCTGCTGCGCCGGGGCGTGCCGGTGGACCGCTTCGCGCCGCGCATCGCCTTCCTGGTGAACTGCCGCATGGACGTCTTCGAGGAGATCGCCAAGATCCGCGCCACGCGCCGGCTCCATGCCCGCATGATGCGCGACGAGTTCGGGGCACGCGATCCGCGCTCGCTGGCGGTGAACGTGACGGTTCACACCTCGGGCATGTCTCTCACCGCGCAGCAGCCCGTGAACAACATCGTGCGCGGGGCGATCCAGGCCTTCGCGCTCGCACTCTCCGGTGTGCAGGCGATCGAGGTGTCGGCGTTCGACGAGGCGTTCCGCACCCCGAGCCCGGAGGCGCACGCGGTCGCGCTGCGCACGCAGCAGATCGTCGATCTCGAGGCGCGGGCCGGACGCGTTCTGGATCCGCTGGGCGGGTCGTGGTTCGTGGAGTCGCTCACCGACGAGATCGAGCGGCGCATCGAGTCGCGAGTCGCGCAGATCGAGGCGATGGGCGATCCGGCCGCGCTGGTCGACGGCGGCTGGTTCCGCGGCGTCTTCCGCGACGCGATGGAGCGCGAGGCGCGCGCGGTCGCGGACGGCAGCCTCGCGCGCGTGGGCGTGAACTGCTTCCAGATCCCCGAGGAAGAAGACGTTCTGCTTCGCGAAGTGGTCGAGGGCAAGATCGAGCCGTTCCGGGCGCGGATCGAGGAGATCCGGCACCACAAGAGCACGCGCGACGCCTTGAAGACGAGCGAGAGCCTGTCCGCGCTCGGCGCGCTCGCCGCGCGGCGCGACGCCAATCTGATGCCGGGCTTGGTCGACGCGCTCGAGGCGGGCGCGACCATGGGCGAGATCGCCTCCTCGCTTCGTGTCGCCTACGGTCGACCCGCCGATCCGTTCTCGCCCGGCGGCCGGGCGGTCGGGTAATGGCGTCCCCGGCGCCACGCGTCCTGCTCGGCATGCTCGGCATGGACCAGCACGAGGCCGGCGCGATCGCGGTCGCGCGCCTGCTCCGGGACGCGGGAATGGAGGTCGTCTACCTGGGCCGCTTCAATCTGCCCGAGGGCATCGCCGCGGCCGCCCTGCAGGAGGGCGTCGACGTGATCGGCCTCTCCTGTCACTCGTGGGAGTATCTCGAGTATCTCGACGAGCTCTTCGACCGACTTCGCGCCCTCGACCTGGACGTGCCGATCGTCCTGGGCGGCTCCGTGATCACCCCGGGCGACGCGACCGCGGTGCAGGCGCGCGGCGTCGCGGCCGCGTTCGGCCCCGCCGCCGACCCGGCGCGAATCGTCGAGACCGTCGGGAGACTCGCGGCCGACCACCAGCGCTCGCCCTGAGCTAGGCGTGGAGCGGCGGGTGCCGGTCCCGCCACGGGCGCGCCTGCTCGAGCTGGGCGGCGATGCGGATCAGCAGGTCCTCGCGCGCCCAGGGTGCGACGAGCTGCACACCGATCGGCAGGCCGGCTGCGTTCCAGTACAACGGCAGAGAGATCGCCGGCTCGCCCGTGATGTTCTGCGCGGGCGTGAACGGGATGAACTCCAACAGCTTGCTCCAGGTGGCCATCGGCGCGTCCGGTGCAGGCGCGAAGTGCCCGAGCGGACTCGGCGGCTGCCCCAGCGTGGGAGTCAGGAACAGGTCGTAGCCCGAGGCGTAGAGCGCGCCGAAGCCGCGTGAGAGCACGTTGCGCCACTCGACCGCGGCCATGAAGTCGAGCTTGGTCTGCCTGCGGCCTTCCTCGACCAGCGCCCAGGTCCAGAGCTCGAAGTCGCCGCTTCCTTTTCGACGGCCGAGCTGCCCGGACAGGATCTCCACCAGCGCCTCCGTCTGACTCGCGATGATCACGAGCAGCGTGCGGGCGTAGCCAGGGTCGTCGAGCGCTTCGGGGTGACGCAGCTCGACGGTGTGACCGAGTGACTCGAGCAGCCTCGCCGCATCGTGTACCGCGGCGCGACAGTCGGCGTGGACGGGCGCGATTCCCGAAGGCGAGCGATCCATGAACGCGATCCGCAGCTTGCCAGGGGCACGGCGCGCCTCTTCCGCGAACGGACGTTCCGGATCCGGCGTCGCGTACGGATCACCGGGCATGTAGCCCTGGGTCGCATCGAGAACCGTCGCGGTGTCGCGCACGCTGCGGGTCAGCACGTGCTCGCACGCCAGTCCATTCCAGAGCTCGCCCGCCAGCGGCCCGGCCGAGTTCCGGCCGCGCGAGGGCTTCAAGCCGACCAGGCCGCAGGCGCTCGCGGGAATGCGGATCGATCCTCCACCGTCCCCGCCGTGGCCGATCGGCACCATTCCCGAGGCGACGGCCGCGCCCGCGCCGCCGCTCGATCCGCCGGGCGAGCGCGAGAGGTCCCAGGGATTGTGAGTGGCGCCGTACGCGACCGCTTCCGTGGTCGGTTGGAGTCCGAACTCCGGCGTCGCGCTCTTGCCGAGCACGATCAGGCCGGCCTCGACGTAGCGCTGCGCGAGGTAGGCCGTGATCGGCGAACGCAGGTCCATCGCCTTCATGACCCGATTGCCGTTGTAGATCGGATCCCCCGCGCGTGCGGCGACGAGATCCTTCATCAGGAACGGCACCCCCTTGAACGGCCCGTTCGGCAGCGCACCTGAGGCCTCCGCGCGCGCCTTCTCGTAGAGCGGGGTGACGACCGCGTTCAGGCGACCGTCGAGCTTCTCGATGCGCGCGATCGCCGCGTCGACGAGCTCGCGCGGCGAGGCCTTGCCGCTCGCGACGAGCTCGGCGTGGCCCACGGCGTCCAGCCAGGTCAGGTCGGTGGTCATGCGCACGAGGCTAACACGGACCGATGTCGCACCGGCGGCTGCGCGTGCGCGCCTGTGAGCGGCTAGGCTGGAGCCGAATGGACGAGTTCCTCGAGGACGACGCGTGATTCATTGCCGACTTCCGCTGACTTGGACCGAGTGCCGGGCTCGCTTCGAGCTCGCCGCCCGCGAGGCGGGAGCGACGGTGACGCGCCACCCGATCGCCGCTCGCGGGCCGGACCAGCAGCAGCTCGGGGTCGATTCGCTTCTGCTGGGCGCTGCCAGCCCGCGGCGGGCGCTGGTGGTGATGTCGGGGGTGCACGGCGTAGAGGGCTTCGTCGGCTCCGCCATTCAGACCGACCTGCTGCGCCGACTCGAGCCGCGATCGCTGCCGCCGGACATGGCGGTCCTGATGCTGCATGCGGTCAATCCCTGGGGGATGGCGTGGTCGAGGCGCCAGAACGAGTCGAATGTCGATCTCAACCGGAACTGGCGGCGCAGCGTCACGCTGCCGACCCGGAACGACGCCTACGACGAGCTGCACGCGCTCGCGTGTCCGGATTCAGCCGAGCTGCCGTCGCTCGAGGATCTGATGAACTCGGTGTTTGCGCTGGTCCGATCGCGTGGCGTGGGCTGGGTGCGCGACGGCATCACGCTGGGCCAGTACCGCCACCCCGACGGACTGCACTTCGGCGGCGAACGGACGGAGGAGTCGACCGCCATCGTCGAAGGCCTCGTGCGCGATCGACTCCGGGTGGTGGAGCGCCTGCTCACCATCGATCTGCACACGGGTCACGGTCCGCGCGGGACACTGACGCTGCTCTCGGACCAGCCGTCCGAGTCGGCGCAGACCCGTTTCCTCGCCCGTCTCGGAGTCGGGACCGTCGAGGCCACCGCCGGGAACCCCGAGGCGACGACCGGCCTGAAATCGGGCCAGATCGCCAACGGCCTGGCCGGGCTGTTTCCGAACGCCGATTGTGTGTCGTCGTCCGCTGAGTTCGGCACGGTTCCGGATGCCGAGCAGCTCTCGGCGACTTTTCTGGAGCACTGGGTGCACCGTCACGGGAATCGCGCCGACCCGGCCCACGCGGAGATCGTCTGGCGGTACCGCTGCTGCTTCACTCCGGACGACAGAAGTTGGGAGAGCCGGTCGCTGGAGCAGGGAGCAGCGCTGCTGGACGCGTCGCTCGACGCGGTGGCGTCCTGGGATCGCTGAGGCGGGCGCCGGCTCGTCGTGAACGCTGCCCGCGGTGGAGATCTCCGCTCGCGCGCATGCGCGCCTCGAACGGCTTCGCTACCACCAAAACGCTCCGCGTCACCGTGGGGCAGGCGCCCGCGATCCGCTCAACCGCTGCTGGAGCTCTCGATGAACCTGGCCGACCTGCCCGAGCGCCACGCCCCCGCGGAGAAGCGCGTGCGCGCGAATGGAATCGAGCTCTGCTACTTCGAGTGGGGACGGTCGGAGCGCGGCCGCGGCCCGACGCTGCTCTTCGCGCACGCCACGGGCTTCCACGCGCGCTGCTGGGATGCGGTGATCCGACGGCTCGGCGCCCGCCACGTGATCGCGCTCGACCAGCGCGGCCACGGACGAAGCGAGGTCACCGAGATCGTGCACTGGAAGGTGTTTGGCGAGGATCTGGCCGGGTTCGTCGCCTCGCTCGATCTCCGCGACGTGGTCGGCGTGGGGCACTCGATGGGAGGCCACGCGATGGTCGAGGCGGCCGCCGCGTGTCCCGAGCGGTTCCGCAGGCTCGTGCTCGTCGATCCCGTGATCGCCTCGCCCTCCGACTACGGCGTGGGCGGTTGGCGCATCCCGAGCGAAGGCGGCGAGCCGCATCCCGCGGCCAAGCGGAAGCGCCACTTCGAGAGTCCCGAGGAGATGATCGAGCGCTTTCGAGATCGCCCGCCGTACTCGGTGTTCCACCCCGAGGCGCTGGACGACTACTGCAGGTACGGACTGCTGCCCGAGCCCGACGGCCACGGCTTCCGGCTGGCTTGCCCGCCAGAAACGGAGGCGAGCATCTACATGACGAGCATGACCAACGCGCGCGTGCACGAGAGCGTTCGCGCGCTGCGGATTCCGGTGCTGGTGCTGCGCGCGAAGCGACCGCCGGAGAACCGGACGATCATGGACTTCTCGAGCTCTCCGACCTGGCCGGGTCTCGCGGCCGAGTTCCGGATCGGGCGCGACGTCCACCTCGCCGAGCACACGCACTTCCTGCCGATGGAGATCCCGGATCGGATCGCGGCGCAGATCGAGGCGGAGGCTAGCGCCTCCTGAACTGCTTGAAGTCGGGGCGGCGCTTCTGCATGAACGCCGTCACCGCCTCGACGTTCTCTGGCGACCCCGCCAGCCGGAGCATGAGCTCGTCCTCGATCTTGCGCGCGGCTTCGATTCCAGGTCGATGCGCGGCCTGAAGCGTCTGCTTGATCGCCCGCAGCCCCGAGACCGGCCACTGCGCGATCTCGCGCGCCTTGGCGAGCGTCTCGTCGAGAAGCTTGGCGTCGGGGTGGCGGCGGGCGGCGATGCCGACCTCGACCGCGCGCGCGGCGTCGATCCACTCGGCGGTGAACATCAGCTCGCTCGCGCGCTGGCGCCCGATCGCCGCCTGCAGCGTGTAGCTGCTCGCGATCTCCGGAACCAGGCCGAGGTTCGCGAACGGCAGCCGCATGCGCAGACTCTCGCCGACGTAGACGACGTCCGATGCGATCGCGAGCGTGGCGCCGCCGCCGACCGCGACCCCGCAGACGGCTGCGAGCAGCGGCTTGTCGAAGGCGAACACCGCGTCGACGCAGGCGAAGAACGCGCTCGCCTTCCCGTCGGCGCGCGGCGGCGGGCGCTCCCCCGTGAACGAGGACAGGTCGACGCCGGACGAGAAATTCTCGCCCGCGCCCGTGAGCACCGCCACGGCCACCTGCGGGTCCGCTCGCGCTTCGTCGAGAGCGCGAGCCAGCGCATCCCACTGCGCCTCGTTGAAGGCGTTCTTCTTCTCGGGGCGATTCAGCGTGAGCAGCAGAACGCCGTCGTCGTCGAGCGAGCGCAGCACGAACGGGGACGCGGTCATCTGCCCGTCCAGCGGGGCGCGCGCTTCTCGATGAAGGCGCGCGGCCCCTCCTTGAAGTCCTCCGTGTTCGCGATCTCGGCGAAACCCACGCCGCTGGCGCGGAACAGCTCCGGGTCGTCGTCGACGAACGCGCGCAGCGCGATCGCGCGGCTCGCTCGCACGGCCAGCGGCGCATTCGCGATCACGCGCGCCGCGAGCGCTCGCGCGGCGCCGAGCACCTGATCCGTCGGCACCACCTGGTTCACCATGCCGAGCTGGTGCGCGCGCGCGGCGGGGAGCGGATCGCCCGTCATGATCACCTCGAGCGCGGGCGCCATGCCGATCGCGCGCGGCAGGCGGAACAGGCCGCCCGCGCCGGCGACGAGCGAGCGCTTCACCTCCGGCAGCCCGAACACCGTCTCCTCGGAGCAGACGATCAGGTCGCAGGCGAGCGCGATCTCGGTCCCGCCGGCGAGCGCGCTCCCCGCGATGGCCGCGATCAGCGGCTTGGTCCGCGCGCGGCTCACGATGCCCGCGAACCCACCCTTCGCGGTGGTGAGCAGCTGAGCCCGGCCGGCCGCGATCTCCTTCAGATCGGCGCCCGCGCAGAACGCCTTCCCGTTCGCGGTCAGGATCGCGGCCCAGAGATCCGGGTCGGCCTCGTAGCGATCGAGCGCGGCCTCCAAGCCCTGCGCCACGTCGCCGTTCACGGCGTTTCGCGCCTCGGGTCGGTTGAGCGTGATGATGGCGAGGCGCTGATCCGTTTCGAACTCGACGACCATTTCCGACTCCTGCGCAGGATCCGTTCGGCCCGCATCATCGACGCAAGCCGAAGAGATGTCGAGCGCGCGCGCGCTCGCTACGCTGGCGGAGCGCGACCAGGCGGGAGGACTCGTGGCCAGAGCAGCGAAGATCGGTATCGGCGCGGCGCTCGGCGTGGTCGCCGCATTCCTGCTGATCCGTTCCGGCGTATGGCCGGGCGCGCCGTCGACGCAGAGCGCGACGCCGCCCCCCGCGCTCGGCGGGTCGCCCGCCGCGGGTCGGTTCTGGGAGGAAGGCCCGATCGAGGGCGAGCCCGGCGAGCCGCACTCGCGCATCGCGAAGCTCGCGCTCGAGGTCGCGCCCGGGGTCGTGAACGTGCACACGTCGAAGACGGTGGTGCGACAGCCGTCGCCGCTGCCCGGATTTCCGTTTCCGGGCTTTCCCGACATCTTCGGGCGGCCCGGCCGGCGCGGGTCGCCCCGGTCCCAGGCGCCTCGCGAGTTCCGGGTTCCGAGCATGGGCAGCGGCTTCGTGATCTCCGCGGACGGCTACATCGTCACGAACCATCACGTGG